>NZ_RAPS01000003.1 GCF_003610255.1 Streptomyces sp. TLI_171
GGGTGGCGGGTGCCGTCGACCCAGCGCAGCACGGTGCGGGGTGTGACGCCGTAGGCGGTGGCCATGGCTTTGGTGTTGCCGCCGTACTTGCGGGCCCGGACCTGTCCGGCCTGGGTGGTGGTCTGCGCGGGGGCTTTCCTGCTGGGGAACAGTGTCTCGCGGACCTTGCCGAACAGGCCCCGGAATCCGCCGGCCATCAGTTCTCACCTTCCTTCTGCTCGTCGGTGCTCTCGGTGTCGGTGTCGGTGCTGGTGCTGACCGGGGTGCCGTCGGTGGCGTAGTGGTGGGTGAGCTTGGAGGGGTGCTCGCGGCGCTCCATCGCCTCCACCGCCTTCTGCAGCGGGATGGACGCCTCGTGCTTGTGGCTGCCGGGCGCGATGCCCAGGCGCAGCGCGCCGGGTACCGGGGAGCCGTCGTCGTTGACGGGCAGGAGCTCCAGCGGGGAGGGGGCGTCGGCGGCGTAGAGGTAGGAGTCGCGGTTCAGCGCGAACGGGGCCCGGCCGGTGAGCAGGTAGGTCTTGCGCAGGCGGCGGTGGGCGGCGATCCGGGCGGCGGCGACGATGTGAAAGCGGATCTCCGGCCGGTAGGCCCAGAACGCGGCGACCTTCTCCAGCCACTCCTCGTCGTCGAGGTGGCGGGCGGAGTCGGACCACTTCCCGATCCCGCCCTTGTAGACGTCCTTGTACAGCCTGGCCAGCGTCAGGGCGTCCGCCCGCACCAGGTCATGGCCGATCTCCTTGTGCACGGCGTACGCGGCGAGGAACTCGGTCGGGCCCTGGCCGTCGATGAGGCCGAGGTCGGCGTAGACCCGCTTGTAGCCGCCCCGTACCCGGGTCGTCCACTCCTTGAGCAGCGGCGCGGTGTGCGTGGACAGGTACGCCTCGGTGATGGTGGCCGGGTCGAAGCCGTACGTGCTGGCCATGTAGGCGACGGTGGGGGTGGCGTACCAGCCGGGCCCGGTGGGCGGGCGTCCGTGGAAGGTGGCGGGGTGGGGCAGCAGCTCGTCCACCTCGACCGTGGTGAAGTCGCACAGCCACAGGCCCGCGGTCTTGCCCTTGCCCCAGGTCGGCCTTTCGACGTGCTCCAGCTCGCCGATCGGCAGGGGCAGGGAGTCCGTGACGGACAGGTAGCTGGCGCAGACGTCGACTGCGACCGCGAACGAGCGCCCGATCTCCTCGTCGGTGAGCTGGCGGGCCCACCACTTGTAGTCCTCCTCCTCGCACACCGCCTGGCCCTGGCTGAGGAGTTCGCGGGTGAGCGGGTGGCGGGCGCCGGCCGCGATGGGCACGCACCGGTCCCCGGCCGGGAGGGCGCCCTCGCGCAGGTGCGCCGACCACTCCCCTGTCGCCTCGTCCTTCACCCACTCAGACCGGGGCCGGACCGCTTCCAGGAGCAGCATCGCGGTGGAGGCGGTGGTCGCGCCCGGCGCGACGCCGAGGTCGGTGGTGAAGGCACGGTAGCGGCGGGCGAACGTCTGCCCGTCCCGGGTGCCGTCGGGGGCGGTGGCGAGGGGGGCGGCGAGCGCGCTGACGGCCTGCTGCCGGGCATCGCCCTGGCCCAGCCACGGTGCGACGGTCACCTGCAGCGAGGTTTTCGGGCCGCCGGCCGACCCGGCGCGGCGGAAGGCGCGGAAGACCGGCCCGACGCTCTCGCTCACCTCCATGCCCACGGCGGCGGCGGCCTTCGCCAGCTTCGACCGCAGCGCGTTCAGCGCCTTGTCCGTGCTGGGCAGGGCGGCGGGCAGGCCGAGCTGCTTGAGGGCGGCGGCGGTCAGGCACACCGCGCCGTCCCCGCCGCGGCCCTGCGGGTGGGCGCGCTCGACGCGCAGCGGCAGCCCGGTGCCAAGCCACGCGAACCAGTCGCCCAGCTTCGGCCCGGCCGGAACGGGAAAGCCGGGCACGTCCAGCACCCAGGTGCCGTCCTCGGCGGCGTCCAGCGCGACCACCGGCACCCAGCGGCCGGCCGCCGGAGCGGCCCCGGCGGCCGGGGCGGCGGCGCGGGGAGAGGCCGGGCGCCCCTGGGCGCGGGCCGGGGCCGGACGCTGAGCGGTCCGCGCCGCAGCGGCGGAAGTCGACGGTGCAGGCCGGGACGGCGGAGCTGTGGCCGGTTCCGGGGCACCCGGGGCCGGCTCGGCCTGAGCGGGCTCGGCCTGGGCGGCCGGGACGTCGCCGACCGGGGCCGGGGCGGCGGCCGCGGGAACCTGCTGCTCGGCCTGGGCGACGGGGGCGGGAGCCGGAGCGGCGGGGCGGCACAGGCCGCCGAGGTGCATCGGGCGGCCCTGGACGCGGTAGATGGCAGGCTGCCCACACTGCACGCACGGCGCGGCCGGACCCGTCACCAGCGAACCGTCCGGATGCTGGTCCAGCACAGCCCCCTGCACCGGGGCAGCGGTAGCGGCCGGGGCGGCGGGTGCGGGCGCGGCGGGCTGTTCGGGGGCAGGGAAGCGGGCGGCCAGGCCCTCCAGCAGCCGCATGTAGGCCGGGGCGACATCCGGGGCCGGGACGGCGCTGCCGTCCTCCCACTGCGGCACCAAGGCGGAGTTGACCCGGAGAGCGGCGGCGATCTGAGCGGGCGTCAGCCCGGCCGCCAGGCGCAGCCGCTTGCGTTCCGCCGGGTCCGGCAGTCCGGTGCTCACGGCGGCGAGCAGCGCGTCCACGGAGTCGAACAGCTCGTCGGACATCGGGGTCTACTCCTCCTCGTCAGTGCTGGTGGTCGGTCGGGTGGCGACGTAGGCGATCGGGCCGCTGGAGACGGACGGCAGGCGGGTGCCGAGCAGCAGCTCGGCCAAGCGGGCATCGCCCGCGTCGTCGGGGGCGGCGGCGTTGGCGGGGGCGGTGAGGTCAGTCAGGTAACCGGCCAGGCGCGCTGTCGGGAAGCGGTAGCGGGCAGTGGTGCCGACCGTGCCGTCCGACTCCCACTCCTTCAGGCCGGTCAGTACGGCGACGACGAACCCGGCCACCGTCACCGGCAGCACGCCGCCAGCTGCGACCCGGGCCGGGTCGCACCGCCACCAGCCCGCCAGCGCGGCCAGCAGCTGGTCCTGGTCGAGAGCAGTGCCGAAGCCGATCCACTCCCGCCCCGGCTCCTCGATCCGGGCCAGGGCTGCGACGCGCAGCACCGCGACCTCCGCCGTGCTGAACGCGGTCAGGTCCGCGGCGGGCCGGGTGGCCAGTTGCTGGAGCGCAGCCAGCGGGAACACCTGCCGGCCGGTGTCGCGAACGCCGGGCACCGCACCGGTGGACATCAGCTTCTTCACCGTGGGGATCGAGCACTCCAGGGCCGATGCGGCCTGACCCGTCGTCACGAACACACCCACACTCCACGTCTATCGAACTAGCTAGAAGAACTAGGAGGACTCTACGCCTCCCCTGCGACACTGTCCATGTCTTTCGAGTAAGTCCTACCAACGTGGTGGCGGTCAGTCGAGGGCGGGTTCGCCCCTCGGCCCGGGACGAACGCAAACAAGACGGCTTTGCACGAACCGCCGTCAACGGCAGTGCAGCGCCGTCATCCTGAGCAGGATCGCGTGATCCCCCCGCACCAGCTGTGAGGGGCACCGCGATGGCCCGCCTGATCGGCGAGCCTCCAGCCGTGACCGCCCGTCAGCAGACCACTGACACTCAGCCCGCAAGGAAGGGCGTGCAACAGTCGCGCCAGCCTCTACGTGGTTCGGAGTCGGGCCGCGCGCTGGGAGAGCGCAGCGGCTCCGCGGATTCCGCGGCGGGCGTAGCTCGCGGCGGTGGACTGCACGGTGCGCAGTTCCAGCTGGTTGCGGTGGGAGGCGACGCCGTCCATGAGGTCGAGGCTGCGGGTCCACAGCTGGACGGCTTCTTCCGGGCGGTGCTGGGCGGCGACGGTCTTGGCGATGTCGGCGAGGGTCGTGCCGCGCATGCTGTGGTAGGTGCCGGCGGCGACGATGAGCTTGGCGGCGGCGGCCCGGTTGCCGGACGCGCCGTTGGCGCGGGCGGCGGTGATGAGCAGCAGGGCCTCGGTGCCGTGGTCGACGCGTCCGCGGGCGCGGGCAAGGGCGGCGTCGGCGAGGGCGGCGGTGCCGGCGCTGTGGCCGAAGTCGCGGTCCGGTGCGCGCTCGACCCCGGGCTGGGTGCCGCCGGGGGTAGCCCGCAGGTCGAACGGAATACTTATCGTCACTATGACACTAACCGGTGTAGAGTGCGAGGCAGCGCTGCCGTCCCGGCCGGGACACCTGCCCCGCGGAAGGAGACGTCAAGTGACGACCGACAACAGAGCTGTCCCCCGGCCGACGCGCCTGGCGGGAGAGGACTTCCTCGAACTGGAGATGCTGCGGGCCGCGAAGAAAGTGACCGGCAGCCTCTTCCACTACACGAGCGCCGAAGCGGCGATCTCCGGCATCCTCGCCACGGGCACGCTCCGGCTCTCCCCGTTCGAGTCGACCAACGACCTGTGGGAATCGCGTCCCAGCCACCCTGGGCTGTCCAGTCACTTCGACGACGTGGCGGGTTTCGACGGCCCGGACGTCGATGGCATCTGGGATGAGATCGACCGCAACATCCGACTGCGCACCAAGGTCGTCTGCCTCACCCAGGACATCGAGCTTCCCGACCACGTACTCGCCCGCGACTCCCTACGGGGCTGGGCGCACCTCTCCCTCTGGGCGCACTACGGCGCCGCCCACACCGGCGTCTGCCTCCAGTTCGACCGCGACAAGCTCGTCCAGGCGTTCCTGGCCGGCACCGAAGCCGATGCCCTGCGCTTCCACGGCCCGGTGAAGTACCTCAGCACCGACGGCGGAAACGTCCGCCCCATCGACAGGGGCCAGGTCAAGGAGTTCGGCATCGACGCCGTCGCGCTCGCCCACGCCGAAGCCAACAAGGACACGATCTTCTTCCGGAAGCACCACGACTGGTCGAACGAGGCCGAGTACCGCCTAGTCCTCCTCAACCAGTCCGTCCTCCCCAGCCACGTCGACATCCGCGGCGCCCTGACCGGCGTGATCCTCGGCGACGCCTTCTCCCCCAACCGCACGGCCGCACTCGAGGAGATCCTCCAGCAGTACCCGGACGTGCCCGTCCACCAACTGCGCTACCACAACCGCCACCTGATCCTGTTCCCCCACAACGCCACGACCCCGGCCGCCGCCCCCGTACCGCCGGCCAACCGGCCCGGCTCCCTCACCGAGCGCCTCACCGCCCTGCGCAACGCCCACGAAGTAGCCGACCGGCTCAGGGCAAAGGCGGAGGAGACCTATGCGGGGTTCACCGATACGCTCGCGGACAGCGTGAAGGACCTGGCCGCGGAACTCGACGCGTGGCCGAAGACCGAAGTGGCCGCCTACATGCGGATCGAGGCGGTGCCCCCGGCGATGCGCCACCGCGCCCCCGGCGTCCCGGGCGAGCGGATCCACCTCGAGCGGGGCTGGATGGCCGTGGTGGAGAACCTGCCGAAGCAGTCCCACACCTTCACCGCGTCCGCGGCCTTCCAGGTACTCGACGACGATGCGCTGCGCCTGCACGCCGCCGTCTCCACCGAGCGATGGGACCCGCAGGGCAACGACCGCGCGGACGTGTGGCGTACCGAGCGCCTCGTCCCCGCCCAGGACGCCGACACCGCACTGGACGAACTCCTCGCCGATCTCCGTGAAGCCGCCAACGGCGCGCGGGCGGCCTTCGACCGAAACCGCGGCCAGGCCTGCCCCGTCGACGTCACAGACGCCGACTGACCAGCCGAGCCATTGGACGCCCAAGGCCCGCCAGCCCTACAGCCGGTAGGGGGCCAGCGGCTCGGCCTCCTGGTCGGCCCCGTCCGGCAGCAGCGGCAGCGGCCACGCCGGGTCAGGCGCCCAGACGGGCCAGCCGGCGGCGAACGGACCCGCCTGGTCGTCGAGCATCCGGATGGCGCGGCCGCACGCGGCGTCGACCTGGCGGGCGAGGAAGTCGTCGACCATGCCGAGACGGCGCAGCCGGCTGTACTCCTGGCGGTCCTTCCAGCGATGCCCGGAGAGGTCGGGGGTGACGACCAGGTCGAGGGCGAGGTCCATGGTGTCGATCCCGCCCGGGCGGCGGCGGTACGGGAGTTCGAAGTTGACGTACCAGTTGATCGGGTCGCCGGTGGCGGCGTCCTGGAAGCAGTGGAGGGAGAACCACTCTCCCGCCAGGTAGTGCGACAGGACTGCGGTGCGTTCCCAGAGGTGGGGGCCGAGCTCCCAGGTGCCGGCGGCGAGGTGGTCCAGGCCCTGTTCGCGGAGGTTGTCGTCGCCTGTGCGCAGGGCTTCGATCCAGGTCGTAGGGGCGAGGCTCTCGATTCCTGGCCAGCAGGCCAGGGTCAGCGCGTGACCGGTGTCGGCGATCACCCGCTGTGGCTTGGCTGTCCACACCCGCCCCGCGTGGACGTCGCGCCGCACCACGGTGGTTCCGGACCGGAACCGGCTGCTCTGCTCGGTGTTCGTCACCACCGGGATGTTCCCGCCCGACCGGGCGAGAACTCCGCTCGAAGGTGTGACGCGGGATCAGGCCACCGTGTTCGTGCCGGCGCCGGTCGGGCGGCGGCCAGGTGGCAGGGCCCGGACCGCGGCCTGGCCGGCGCAGCGGGTGCGACACGGCCGCACCAGGCCCGGCGACGCCGGGGCCCGTCCGCGCGAGCCAGGCGGGCCCCGCCAAGAGTGAGCATGCTGCGCTGCCGTGCTCGGCGGACAGGCGCGGTCGCCGTAACGCGGCGGGGCTCCGGAATCCGCCTGCTGATGGCTTCCGGAGCCCCGCTGTCCTACTGCGGCAGAGCGCTACTTGCCGAGGCGTCCGAGCTGGTGGACGGTCCAGCCCGCGGCGCGCCAGGGGTCGGGGTCCAGGGTGGTGCGGCAGTCGACGAGCAGCGCGGTGGCGGGGTGGCCGACGAGGTCTTGCGGGTTGGCCTGCCGGTACTCGGGCCACTCGGTGGCCAGGACGACGATGTCGGCGCCGGTGAGGGCGGCGGGCAGGTCGTCGGTGTAGTCGAGTTCGGGATTGCGCTGCATGGCGGTGGGGATGGCCTGCGGGTCGTGGACGGTGACGACGGCTCCGGCGTGTTCCAGCGCCTGGGCGAGGGCGAGAGCCGGGGATTCGCGGACGTCGTTGGTGCCGGGCTTGAAGGCGGCGCCCAGCACGGTCACCCGGGTGCCCTTGAGCGGCTGTCCGCCCAGGGCGCTGGTGATGAGGGCCATCGCGGTGGCGGTGCGGTATTCGTTGATGCGTTCGGCGGCGAGCAGCAGGTCGGCGGCCCGGTCGGCACCGAGCTGGCGGGCGCTGGCGGTGAAGGCACGGACATCCTTGGGGAGGCAGCCGCCGCCGTAGCCGATGCCGGGGCGCATGCCGGCGGCGCCGATGCGCGGGTCGATGCCGAGGATGTCCACGATCTTGGAGACGTCAGCACCCGCGGCGTCGCACATGTCGGCGACAGCGTTGATGTAGCTGATCTTGAGGCCGAGGAAGGTGTTCGCGGCGCCCTTGGCGAGTTCGGCGGTCTGCGGGTCGCAGACGAACAGAGGCACGCCGGTGTCGAGGATCCCGGCGTAGACCGCGCGGATGGCCTTCTCGCCCTCGGCGTTCCACACTCCGGCGATAAGCCGGTCGGGGCGCAGGGTGTCCTCCACGGCGTGGCCCTCGCGCAAGAACTCGGGGTTCCATACGACCTCGACCGCCTCCCCGGCCGGGGCGAGGCGCTGGGCGAGTTCGGTGACCTTGGCGGTGGTGCCCACGGTCACGGTGGACTTCCCGACGATGGTGCAGGGCCGCTGCAGGTGCGGGGCGAGCTGGCGGATCGCGCCGAAGACCTGGGCGGTGTCGTAGGAGCGGCCGTCGGCGTCGATCGGGGTGCCGACGCCCACGAAGTGAAGGTCGGCGAAGGCGGCGGCTTCGGTGATGTCGGTGGTGAAGCGCAGACGGCCGCTGGCGGTGTGACGGGTCAGCAGCTCCGGCAGGCCGTCCTCGTAGATCGGGCACTCGCCGGCGTTGAGGCGGTCGACCTTGGCCTGGTCGACGTCCACGCCGATGACCTCGTGGCCGAGTTCGGCCATCGCCGCCGCGTGCGGGATGCCGAGGTGACCGCAGCCGATCACGGAAACGCGCATGAAGGGTCCTTGTCTGGTCGGGTGGCACGCCGTCCCCGGCGCACCACCCGACGGTATCGCGAAATTCAACTCTCTTGCGGCACAAGGGAGTTCGATCACTTGTTCATGGTTGGCGAGGCTGGTTTCAGGAGTCGGGCCGGGCCTGGATCAGGCGCATCGCCCGCTCGTTGGGGGTGAATCCGAGGGAGCGGTAGAGCGGTGCTCCGTCGTCGCTGGCGTCAAGGGTGATCAGGCCGCAGCCCTGCGCGGTGAGGAAGTCCAGCAGGGCCTGTACGGCGGTGCGTGCGCAGCCGCGGCGCCCGGCGGCGGGCTCGGTGTAGACGGTGTGGATGTGGGCGTAGACGCCGAGGTGGTCGGGGCCGGGGACGGAGCGGGTGATGGTGGCGGCCGCGCACGCGATGAGGTGGTCGGGGCCGTCGATGACGAACGCGGGGTGGTCGTCGTTGTCGGCGTGGTCTCGGTGGAAGGCGCTGAGGTGGGTGGTCCACTGCCCCGTGGCCTGGGCGAGGGCGGCGCCCAGGCGGGCGAGCTCGGCGGCGTCGGCGGCCGTCGCCCGCCGGGCGGTCAGCACTCGACTTCCAGGAGTTCGGCGAGGCGCCGCAGGGCGGTGATCGCCTCGGAGCGCACGATGACGTCGCCCTCGCGGGCGCCCTCGATCAGGTACTCCTTGTGGATGCCGTTCTCGGTGACGCCCTCGGTGTCCAGGTAGAACACCTTCAGGCCGAGCTTGCGGGCGCGGGCCTGGACCGCGCGCCGGTCGGCGTGCAGGCCGATCACCAGCAGGGAGCGGGCGCCGGCCGGGTAGTGCATGTGCGGGGTGCGCTGGTCGTAGCGGCGCATGAACGCCTCGGGAATCCCGGCCCGGGCGAACAGGCGGTCGAAGTTGTGGGTCGCGATCTGCCCGACGGCGTGGCCCGCGTCGTAGAGCGCCTTGAGGATGCGGTGCGCGTCGGTCGGCTCGGCCTGGAACAGGGCGCGGAACATCGCGACCATGTCGTCGACCTTGCGCTCGGTGTCCGTCAACAGCTCCTGGACCAGGGTGTCCTGGCCGGGGGCCATGGTGAAGCGGTAGCCCTGGGTGAGGTCGTTGCCCTTGCGCTCGGTGACCCGGTAGACCTCGTGCAACCAGTGCAGCGGCTGCACGCCGGCCTCGATGCTGGTGCCGCAGCCGGCTTCCACCACGAACGGGAGGTGGTCCAGCAGCCCGGACAGGTCGGCGGCGTACTGCGGGGTGCCGCGCTGTTCCTTGACGCGCATCCCGCCGGCCAGCACATCCCAGGGCAGGTTCCGGGAGGCCCGGGGCAGGGCGTAGTCGATGGAGTGGATGGTGACGTCGATCGAGCGGAAGCCGGGTGGGGTGTCGCGTCCGGCCCGCTCGTCCTGCGGGTGGACGTCGTGTTCGGTGATCGTGGCGTACAGGTCGCCGCGGCGCCAGCGCGGGTCGGTGTCGTCGCCGGCCTTCCAGCGGCCCTCGGCCAGCCACTGCTCCAGGTCGAGGCGGTGGGCGGCGACCTCGGCGGCGGGGGCGAGCCAGGAGACGGCCAGGTACAGCTCGGCCATCACCAGGCGGTCCATCGGCTGGGTCTGGTCGAGGTCGTAGTGCAGGCGGTAGTGGACGACGCGGCGCCGGCCGCTCTCGTCCTCGCTCCAGCCGGACTGCTCGGCGTTGCGCGGGTCCTGGGTGCGCCGCCAGATGCCCTCTTCGATGGAGGGGCGGCGCCCGCCCGGCTCCGGCGCGAAGTGCTCGTGCCAGGCGGCGGACTGTTCGGGGGTCAGGGAGTCGAGTACGGGGTGGGGCAGCAGCACGGTGGTCTCCTCGGGTTCGCGGCCGGGGGTGCCCCCGGCGGGGTGTCAGTTCAGGACGCACACCGCGTCGGCGAGCGCGGCGGTGAGGAAATCGAGGTGCTCGTCGGTGGAGGTCAGCGGCGGGGCGACGACCAGCCCCTCGGACTTCGGATCGCCCGCCCCGGTGAAGGGGTAGAAGAACACCCCGCGCTGCTCGGTCTGCCGCAGCAACGGCCACAGCAGGCCCGGGTCGAGCTCCACGCCGTACAGGTGGCCGACACCTCGCACGTCCCGGACACCGGGCAGGTCGGCCAAGGAGCGCAGGGTCTGGCCGAGCCGCTCGCCGCGGGCGCGCAGCGCGGCGTGGTCGAGGGCTTCCAGTTCGTCCAGGACGCCGAGGCAGGCGGCGGCCATGAGCGGGTGGGCGGCCATGGTGCCCATCGCGGGCAGCGGGTCCGCGTCCTGGTGGCACAGCAGGGGCGCGAGTTGGGGTGCCACCAGTACGGCGGCGACCGGGGTGTATCCGGCGCCCAGTCCCTTGGACAGGATGACGATGTCCGGATCGACGCCGGGCCAGCGCCGGCTGGCCAGCGGCGGGCCGGTGCGCCACAGCCCGGTGAGGACCTCGTCGTGGATCACCAGGACGTTCCGGGCGCGGCAGATCTCCTGCACGCGGCGCAGGTATCCGTCCGGGGGGATGTAGGCGCCGCCGGTGGTGCCGTTGACCGGCTCCAGTAGGACGGCGGCGACGTTGTCCGCGCCGCGGGCGTCGATCGCCTTGGCGACTTCCTCGGCGCAGTCCGCGGTGCAGGGCTGGCCGTCGTCGTGCGGGTGGGTCGGCGGGTAGGGGGCGGGGAAGGCCGGGCCGAGGCCCATCGCGTCGTCGGGGCGGGGGCGGCGGGCGTGGTTGCCGGCCAGGGCGAGGGTGAACGCGCTCATCCCGTGGTAGCTCAGGTCGCAGGTGAGGACGTCGGCGCGGGTCTTGCCGCCTCGGGCCCGGGCGATGCTGCGGGCCATGGCGATGGCGACCTCGACGCCGAGCGTGCCGCAGGTGACCAGGGCGACGGAGTCGTCGGGGCGGCCGACGGCCCGGCACAGGCGCTCCGTCAGTTCCAGCTGCAGGTGGGGCTGGACGACGGCCGCGCCGCCGAAGGTGAACTTGGAGAACTGCTCCTCGATGCGGGCGAGGACCTTGCGGCTGCTCTGCCCGACGTTGGCGCACAGCAGTCCGCTGGAGCCGTCGAAGATCCGGGTGCCGTCGGCTCGCAGCAGCCACGGCCCGTCCGATCCCACGACCTCGAAGTCCGGCATGGGGCGGGTGGACGTCAGCAAGCGTCTGCGATCGGGCAGTTGGGAGGTGTACGGCATCACGATGGTGTCCCCTCTCGGGTGTCGCGACGAAAGGTGCGGGCCCGGACCGATGTTGAGCGTGTGGGCGCCCCTGCCGAGCGGGAGCGGTGGTGGTCGGGCCGTGGCCCCAGGAAAGCGCCGGAGGGGAAGCTGATGCGATGTCAGAAAGACTGGAAATTCCGATGAAGAACCGGGGCTGCCATCCGAATTTCTACCACCCCGGCACTGTCGCCCCACGTACTCGGGTCGCTACCGTCTGCCATGAAGGAGCTACTGGAACAGGCGTCGGGGGGCAGCGACATGGGGGTACCGAACCGGAGTCTCCGCCGGGTCCGCGAAGTCGAGTGGGACATGAGCCGCAGCGAGGCGGTGGAGTTCTTGGTGGCCAAGTCGATCGAGTTCGGCGAACCGGTCGACCTGGTCATGCGCACCTTCGCCACCTGGGAGGACGGCGTCACGACGTGGCCCCACGCCAAGTACCGGCGACTGCTGCACCGGGTGACCGGCCGCCGGGCGGTCGATCTCGGATTCAAAGCCCCGGCTCACCGGGCAAGACCAGGACGACCGGTGAGCGACGAACAGGACCAGGCAGGAGCCGACCCCATGATCCGCCGCACCTTCGTCCTCGGCGCCGGGGCGACCCTGCTCACTGCAGCCCTCCCCGCCCCGGGCAGCGCCACCTCGGCCCTGGCCTCGGACCACCTCCAGGCGCTGCGCGAGACCGAGAAGCAGCTGTACGTCCAGGACCGCGACCACGGCTCGGCCGACCTCGGCCGCCAGGCCGCCGCCGCGCTCCACACCGCCCACACCTGGCTCGCCCATGGGCGCTACAGCGACGACCTGGGCCGCCGACTCCACACCGCCACCGGCATGCTCTCGGTCGCAGCCGGCTGGCTCGCCCTCGACGCCGGCCGCACCTCCGACGCCCGCTCGCTCTACACCGAGGCCCTCGCCAGCGCCCGCCAGGCCGACGACGCCGGACTCGAGGCCCACGCCTTCGCCTGCATGTCCCTGCTCGCCCACGCCACCGGCCGCCCCCGCGAGGCCGTCGGCACAGCCCGAGTGGCCCAGAGCGCCGCCGCCGGACTCGGATCACCGCGCTGGCTGGCCCTACTGGCGATGCGTGAGGCCCGCGGCTGGGCACTGCAGGGCGACCGAGCCCTCACCGAGGACGCCATCGTGCGGGCCTACCGCCTCTACGAGAAAGGCCCCCACGACGCCGACCCCGACTGGCTCGGGTTCTTCGTCCCCGCGGAGCTGGCCGGCCTGGAGTCGCTGTGCCGCGCCGACCTCGGCCAGCACGACCGGGCCGCCGCTGGCGCCGAGCAGGCCGTGATGCTCTTCGCCGACGGGCACCTGCGCAACCGCGCCCTGTACACCGCAGACATCGCCCTGCAGCACGCCCAGCGCCCCCGCCCCAACCTCGACTTCGCCACCGACGCCGGCCACCGCACCCTCGCCCACCTGAGCGACGTCCGCTCGGCACGCCTGCTGCGCTCTCTGCGCACCATCGCCGGCGCCCTGACCCCCCACCGGGACACGCCCTGCGTCGCCACGTTCCTGGACGCCTACCGCACCGCCGTCCCAGCAGCCTGAAGGACACCATGACCGCACCGGCCACCCCAATCGCCCTGCAGCGCTACGGCGCCAGCGATGCCGCCACCCTCCTCGACACGCTCACCGACATCTGGGCCGAAGCCCACGCCGGGCACGACGACGTCGCCCGGGCCGGCTTCACCCCACAGACCCTGCGCCGCCAGATCACCGGCCACGCCCGCCGCGACGAATTCACCCTCATCGCCGCCTACGCCGCCGGCGAGGTCGTCGGCTTCGGCTACGGCTTCCGCTGCACCCCCGCGTACTGGTTCGGCGACCTCCACCCCCACATCACCCCCGACGCCCGCGACACCGACTCCCTCGCCGGGATCTGCGAACTCGCCGTCCGCGCCGGCTGGCACGGCCAAGGAGTCGGCACCAGCATCCACGCCGCACTCGTCACCGCGCTGCACACCCGCTGGGTCTCGCTGCTCGCATTGCCCGGAGACAGCCCGGCCCGCCGCCTCTACAACCACCTCGGCTACGAATACGCCGGCCCGTACACCGCCGGACTCGACGGGCCCGTCCTCGACCTCCTCCTGATGCGCACCGACCTCTGACGCTCACACACGGCGCGCCGCGCTCGAACACGAAGCGGGCCTGCGGGCAGTAACCGGTCCGGAGCGGACTCGGTTGAGCGGGTATGACGATCACTCACCTGCCCGTGCTCGATACCGGACCGGGCGACGACGGGATGGACGACAGCGACCGGACTGCCGTCGCGGACGCCGCCGGCACCGGCCTGCGGGCCGCCCTCTGGATCCGCTCCCTGGCAGCCCGGCAGACCCACACGGAACACCGGCGGCGCCTGGAGGCATACGCGGAGGCGGTGGAGCGAGTGCTGACCCGCGAACTGGTGGCGCAGCGCGATGAGGAGTTGGGTGAGGAGCTGCGGCACGCGGTGTCGGCGTACAGCCTCACCTGGAGCCCGCCGTCGGAGCCTGCTCTCGTTCTTCGGCCGCGGGAGTTGGTGGCGCTCGCCGCGATCGGGGCGGCCGCCGCCAGCGCGCCGCTCGCCGCGATCGAGGGCCTCGGCCGTGACCTGGCCCGTTTCCTCGCGTTGATCGACGCCGCGCTCGACGTCGGTCTGGCCCGGTGCCGGCGCGTCGCTGATCAGCCGTCAGCGGGCGGCTCCGGGGGCGGGGCTCAATGACCTGGCCAGGGTGACGGGCCGACGCGGTCCTGGTAGGCCTATTTTTGGGGCCACGATCCGCTCCCAGAGCAGGTTCAGCGCATCGGCGTGCTCCCATTCCCGGGTGCGGGGAGCGATGTCGCAGTCGTCCGCGAGGAGCTGACGCACGACGTCGACGATGTCGTCGGGGTGGGCGAACGGCGGTAGCGGCAGCGGCTCGTACGAGTCCCAGCCCGCTCCCCACGAAACGTCGAGAGCGCCGTAGTTCCAGCCCCTCCCGCGCTTGGGCCAGTCGTTGTCCACCCAGGACAGTTCCACGCCGTCCCCGTGCCAGCCCGTCGAGTTCGGGGCCGCAGCCGCCAGCGGAACGCCGTCGGCGGGCGGGTCCTGGCCCCGGGACGCGAAGGGAAAGTACAGGTGTTCCTGCTCCTCGTAGAGGGGTTCGAGGTCCGCCGCCGTCAGAGCAGCGCGGATGGCCAGGCGGTACTGCGTCATCACGTGGTGCTCGGCGCGCAGCAGATCGGATTCCGGGTCGGGGCCGAGCGGACGGAGCGGCAGCGTCGGCCACCGCGGCGCCCGCGCGGCGGGCGGGGCGTCGGGGTCCGGCTCCAGGCCGTACCCCAGCGCCTCCAGCCCCCGGCGCAACTCCAGCCGGGCCCGTCGTTCGTGCTGCGCCGCGGTGTCGGTGAGTGGCCGTGAGTCGTCCTCGGGGTGCTCCGGGTCGAAGGTGTTCAGGTAGAGCTCGAGGACGACGTCGTCCGGCAGCCGCGCCCCCTGCCGCCAGTCCTCCAGTTCCGACTCCAGGCGTTCGAGCTGCGGCGTCAGCAGCTCCGCGAGGCGTTGCGGGATCCCGGCGGCGAGCATCCGCAGCGTCCCGATCCGCTTGGCGTACCAGCCCTCGACAGCGGTCTCCACGGCTCCGGCGGCGGCCGGCTCCTGCTGCGTCATGCGTCGAACCTCTCACAGGGGCGGATCAGCGATGGCCGCCATGCTGCTCCGCCGCGGTGCCGCTCTGCACCCTGTTTTCCGTCCCGCGGGCCGGGCCGGTGTCGTCCAGCTCGGCGGCACCGGCCGTTGCCGGTGCTCGGTGGGATTGGCCGGCTCCGGAGCGGCGGCGTAACAGGGGGATGCGCGCCGCCGCTCCGGGGCCGGATGGGCCGGTTGCTGCTGCACCGGCCCGGAATGCCCCGGCGGGGTGTGTGGGAGCCCGCGCCGGGGCGGTCAGGTGAGAGGCGGTCAGTTCCGGGCCGGGCCAGCGCCGTCGGGGCCGCCGCTTCCCGCCGGGTGCCCCTCCACGGTCAGTTGCCCCAGTAGGTGCCGCTCACCCGGGTAGCCCAGTAGACGTCCCCCGCGGACGGGAGTGCGCCTCCCCAGTGGATGTCGGTCAGGCCCCGGTCCGCCGAGCCCGCCCGACTGCCCTCGTCCATCCGCATGGTGGCCGCCTCCCCGTGATGCCGATGGGTCGTGTGCAGGCGACCGTAGACCCGATCACGCCCCGCTGTCACCCACTTCGACGGAACTCCCCCACATTTCGATCACACTGCCGCTACAGCCTCGGGTCCTGTGCCGGGGCGGTGTCACCAGGTCACGGGCACGGTGGCGCCGATCAGCCGGACCGTGTCGCGCGGGGCGAGGGTGCCGGCGTCGCCGCCGATCGTCTGGCAGTAGACGATGAGCATCTGCGCGGCCGCGCCGCGGCGGACCTTGAGCGGCGCCACGTCCCAGACTGCCCGGGCCGCCGCCGCGCCGTGCTCCCTGAACTCCGCCCACAGGGAGTAGGTGAGGCTCGACACCGCGTCGACGGTGTCCGCGAGCCGGTGCAGCCGAACCACGGCCTCCTGCTCCCCGAGGCCGGGCAGCGGGCGCGCCGCCATCGGGCCCAGCAGCACCTGGGCACCGTCCCACAGGGCAGCGCCCCGGTCGAGGTCGTCGACCAGGGCAAGCACCGTGTCCGCGGACGGCGTCGAGACGACCGCCTCGACAGCGCGCTCGACCAGGTCCTCCACCTGCGCAGGCGGCAGAGGCGCGTGCCGCTCGCCGGGCTGGCCGGCGTCGTCGGCCGGATCGTGCGTGGAAGTCATGGCGGGAGCGTACGGTCCGCAGCCGACACCGCACCGCGGCGCACCGGCACCGGTGCCGGAACCTGCGGCCGACGCACCGCCTTGTCCGCCAGGACGGTCGTTACCGCAGGTCACCGGCACGGGGGTGGGTATGAGCCGGGTGTGACCCCGTTCCCGTTGCCGATCGAGGTGGCGCTCGCCGCTCCGATCGAGGCCCTGCCAGAGCAGCTCCACGGCGAAATCGCGCAGGCCAAGTGGGACGGGTGGAGAGCGATCGTGCGCACTGGGCCGAGCGCCAGGATCTGGAGCCGGCACGGCACCGACCTCACCCGTCCCTTCGCGGACGTCGCCGCGGAGGCCGAGAAGTTGCCGGTCGGGGTGCTGGACGGCGAGCTCCTCGCGGTCACCGCAACCGGGGAGGTCTTGTTCTCCCGGCTGCAGACCCGCGCCGGGAAGGGCCCGCGGTCCGGCGCGGACTTCACCGTCCAGTTCGCGGCGTTCGACGCCCTCGCGGCGGGTGAGCAGGACCTTCGGCGGGAGCCGCTGACCAGCCGGCTCGGCCGGCTCGCCGAACTCCTCGACGGCGGCCCCCGCGCGATCTGGCCTCTGCCCTCCACGACGGACCTGGACGAGGCGACGGGCTGGGTGGGCGCGGTCGGCGGCGCGGTCGAGGGACTGGTCCTCAAACCCAAAGAATCACCCTATCTGTCCAGATACGGGAGTCGATGGCGGAAGTGGCGGGAGCGCCATCCCGTGGATGCCGTCGTCGTCGGGATCACCGTCAGTGACGCCAACCGCCAAGCCGCCGTCCTCGCCCAGCCCGACCCTGCGGGCCGACTGCGCACGGTCGGCGTCAGCCTCCCCCTCACCCCCGCCCAGCGCGCCGAACTCGCCCCACTGCTGCGCCCCGCCGGCGACGGCCGAGTCGCCGAACTGCCCGGCACCGTCGGAGGCCTCCCGGGCGCACCGCCCGTCGCCTACCTGCCCGTGGAGCCGGACGTCGTCGTGGAGATCCTCGTCGACCAGGCCCGCCCCGAGTTCGGCCGCTACCGACATCGGCCCCGACTCGTCCGTGTCCGAGCCGATCTGCAACCGGCACACCTCATGCTGCCTGGCCCGGTCCGCAGGTCATAGCCCTGACCAGATCCGGCGACCCGTGGCCTACGTCCCGGAGCGCCACAGCGGTTGGCCCGGGTGCTACTCAGATGGCGAGCGCCGCCGTCACCAGGGCGAGCCGGTCAGTCGGCAGAGCGAAGTCGTTGGCCGGGTTGCGGTACGAGAGGTCGCCGTCGTTGACCTGACGGCCGGACTCCGCGGTCCAGTGCACCGGACCGCACTGCCCCTGTTCTTTCAACAGGGCCGCCGCGAGGCGGTCAGGGTCATCGATCGCGGTGCGGGCACGAAGCGCAGCTGCCAGTCGCTCCACCGCCCCGGCCGGGACAGCAGCGTCCCCGAACGCAGGCAGCAGGAGCAGCAGGCGGGCATGGGGGTCGGTGGTGGATCCGCCTGCCAGACCGTTGTCCGCTGCCGCTGTCAGCTCGGGCCAGGACAGGGCAGGGCCCATGAAATGGCCGTCGTCGCTTGCGAGCAGCTCCGCGCGCTCCCAGTCCGGGTGGTGCAGAAGGTAGTCGGTGCCCGCGTCGTCTTTGAGGTTGCGGTAGACGACGCGTAGCTGGCAGCCCTCGTTGACCGGGACGGTGAAGACGGGCCAGCCCGGAGGGGCGAGCATCCGGTTGTGGAAGGCCAGCGCCGCGTCGGAGTCGGCGCCGAGCAAGAGCTCCTCGGTGTCCTCGCTCGTCGCGCAGGAATAGAGGTGCCCGGGCCAGAACAACGGGTCGTCGAGAAGCTCGGGGCGATGAGCTAGAGGGCCGCTCTCGTAGCCCGGGATTTGATCGGGATGCAGGTTCGTCACGTCGGCCATCATGCAACTCACCACCGACACCCCTCATGCCAGCTGACCAGCGAAGGACTCTGGCCACCCGTGTCGGCGTACTCGTGAAAGTGCAGAGCCAGGTACGCTGCCGTCATGCGAGTGGGCGGCCCCAGACCTGTACGGTGCGGGTGGGGTCGACGAATCGGCCCAGCTCGCCCACGTCGACCCAGGAGCGGTTGGCCTCGTGGTTGTAGGTGAGCAGGGATTCCGTCACCTCGTGCGGGGCAAGGTTGCGGTTGTACATCTCGACCAGCCCCTGGCCGGTGTCGGCGAACTCGTACAGTCGCGCGTACACCTGGCCGTCGTGGTCCCACTCGTATCTGACGACGGGTTTTTGCAGGACGGCCTCGAACCACGCGGCCGCTGCTTCGGCGAGCACCCGGGAGTTGCCGGTCGCCTCCATAGCCAGGCTCGTCGGCTCGTCCGGGAGGTAGTACATCGCGTAGGAGTGACCACTGACCAGGTCGCCGCGGACCGTGGGGCCGGCCATGTGTACCCCGAAGGTGGCCAGCCCGGTTCCGCTCTCCGGGTCGCTGACCTGGGCGACGGCAACCAGGGCCGCTTCGTCCTCGTTGCGCAGCACCTCGCTGTGGGTCTCCGGGATGATCCAGAAGGCGGTGCACTTCCGAAGTTCGGACAGGAAGGCGAGCTCGCCAGGGCCGAACCTGTACCAGTGGTAGTAGCGGGGAGGGCAGAACCACGGATTCTCGGACACGGCGGCCACTGTAGAACACGGCCCACTGACACCCCTGGGCAGTCGGAGACCCTGGGCGGGCATCCGCGGTCTTCACACCCTGGCTGCGTCACCGGGCGGGCCTTCGCCTTGCTCCACCGCTGTCTCCAAGATCGTGTTACGAGTTCTGAGGTCAACGGGACGGAGCACGCCGTCAGGGTCGGCGAGCGCGGCCGCGGCGAACTCCTGAAAGTCCATGTTCGCAATCGACAGATTCGCGTGCACCTCATGCACGGCGGCAGGAGTGGCACGGAACTCGCGGGCCGGCGGGGAGTCGATCAGCTCCTGGTAGTACATGGGGTCAAGGTCCTCGTCCTCGTCCTCGTGGACGGGGTCGAGGACGAGCAGGGCGTGCCGAGCAGACTTCATCGTGACGTCGTCGGCGACGAAGACCACGCTGAGATACTCGTCCCGCATCACCGCGGTGACCACAGCCTCGGCTGTCGCTCCGGTCCACACCGGATCGTCGACCAGGTGAATCTCGGCGTCATACTCCCCGTCCATCCCCCACGGCCGCGAAACCTCCTCCACCACCGCCCTCCAGGCCGCCTCGTCCGTGTAATCGGTCCTGATGATCAGAGCGGCGAACTCGTCGCGTCCGACGATCTCCGGCAACATCTGCACGCTCCTCCTGCCATGCCCCTGTGGTTCCGGGCCTGACTGTCTCACGGGGCTCTGACGCCGACTTCGCACGGCCTCACCAGCGGGCTGCCAGTGTGACTAGTTGCGATATCTGTCCCCGTGTCGGTTCGGCGCTCTGCGATCATGATCAGCCACGCGAGGCCTCGCGTGACAGCCCGGGGCTGTCACGCCCCGGGCTCACATCTTGTGCACCTCGACCGAGAAACCGCGGGCGAGGACGCCGTTGAGGTGTTCCGCGTGGGCGCCGAGCCACTGCTCGGTTGGAACGCCGGGGCGCTGATCCCAAGGAGTACATAGTCATCGGAGTCGGCGGTGCTCTGGCCGCAGATGCAGCACAAGAGGCGCTCGAACATGGTGTCGGCGGGGCTTGCGGTGTTGGGCACAAGCGGCAGGGTAACGAGCGTACGCCGTTCGACGCGGGCGATTATCGCCGTTACAGCCAGCCAGACCCCGTCACTCCTGCGTGGGATGGCGCAACACCTGTTGCAGCCGATAGCGTCCTCAGCACCGCCGCTGAGCTGCGTCGATTCGCCTGGTTTCGTCACGCAACGCGCGCCTGCCCTAGAGAACGCACGCGAGGAACAGGCGCCAGCCGTCCGTACAGTCCACCGTCGCGCCGTAGCCGACGGCCGGCACGACAGTCTGGGTGCTGTAGCGGCGGGCGCGTACGAAGTGCCGGTCGCTGTCCGCCTTCTGCAGCGCCGTCAGCAGGGCCTGCTCGATCTCCGCCGTCGCTGCCGTCCCGCCCGGCAGGTCGGGGGCCGGCTGCTCGGCCAGGCGTTCGCCCGCCTCGGCCGCCGGTGCGGTGTTCGAGGCTCCGGTGATCGTCCAGAACACCGTGCCCGCCCCCGTCGCCGTGACCGCCACACCGCACGGACGGCCCGGCCAGGGCACGGCCGCCTCGATACCGGGCACGGACGGGAGATGGTCGACGAGGAGCTGCTGCAGCGCGGTGGGAGTCACCGGCGGATGCTATCCGCGCGCTCCTTCGGACGATGTGGGGAGGGTGCGTGTCCCGGCAGGATCACCGGCTCGGCCCCCTGAGCTGAGGTGACGGGTGCCGCACGCCGTGCTCGAGTTCGCGAACTCGGGCACGGCGACGTTCGACCCGGAGTGGCCGGGCGGTTGAGCAGTAGGGCCGTCGATCTGCGCACGCCTGCCGAACACACCGCATGTCTCGCGGAGTTGACGGAAGTCACCGGTCCGCAGGTGCGTGCGAGGAGGGAGGGCTCGGGGAGCTGTGCGACGTGAGCATGGCGGCGCCAGGTCCTGGGATCGGCGTCGGCGCGCCCGGATGCGGACTGTGGGCCGCTGTCAGTGCCTGCCGAGGAGGACGGCTCTGGCGGCTGCGGGCGAGGTGGTCGCGGGGGACGGCTCCAGGCCGACGATGTCGCGGACGCGGGCGATGGCGGTGTTGAACCAGCCGCTCGTGCCGGCGTCGCCCGGGAGGTAGTAGGGGTTGACTGGCGCGGTCCGCTGGTAGCGCTTGGGCACGCGGATCGGCAGGCCGGCCCGGGTGCGGCCGGCAGGCGGATGTGCGGTTTCGGGTCCGAGCAGGCCTCGCAGGACGTCGTAGCGCGCCGAGGGGCGGGCGATGGTGTGGGAGCGGATGAACTCCATGTCCTCGCGGCGCAGTTCCGGGGTGGGGAGCAGGTCGAGGGTGGCGGGGTGTGCGGCGGCGAGGAACAGCAGGGGGTCGGCGCGGTCGGGGGCGGGCGGGTTGGTGGGGGCGGTGGGTGGCGCGGGGTCGCTCGTGGGCGGGGTGTCGGGCGGCGGGGGCGGCGCCGATCGTGTGCGGGCGGCGGCGCGCCGGCCGGCGCGGCGGGTGCGGTCCATGGCGCGGTCCCAGGCAGCTTCCCAGTCGGCGACCGCTGCTGGCTTCAGGTGCAGGGCCTGGGTGAAGGCGGTGACGTGGTCGCGCCGGGGTGGGAGGCGGCGGCGCAGAATGGCGCTGAGGCTGCTGGCGGGCAGACGGTTGGCGCGGCCGTCGGGGGTGCGGCCGGCGCGTTGCTGGAGTTCGGCGAGGGAGGGTTGGCCGGCGCGGGCGCGGGCTTCGATCATGGCTTGGCACAGGGCGTCGAAGTCGACGATGACTTGGGGGTGGACGGCTTCGGCTTCGTGGAGGGCGCGGACCTTGTCCTTGAAAGCCGGTGAGGCGAGGCTGGTGCGTTCGTGTCGGCGGCGTCTTTCCTGCTCGTAGCGGGCTTTCGACCACAGGCGGCGGGCCTCGGAGAGGTCGGCGCCGCAGAGGGTGGCGTAGGCCTCGACCACGGGCCAGGAGGGGACGGTGCGTCCGCTGGCGGCCCGGGAGAGGACCGTGGGGTGGAGGTTGCTGTCCTTGGCCATCGCCTTGTAGCTGGGCGTGCCGAGGCGCTCGCGCTGCTGGCGCAGCCAGGTAGCGAGCGCCTCGGACTGCCTGGTGCCCGCGGCGACGGCGTTCTCACGCCGTCCCATCGGTGCGGGTCAGCTCCGGGCGGTGCGGGTGGGGGCGGGCCTGCGCTGGGTGGTGACGATCCGGCAGGCCGCGGCGGCGAGGGCGGTGGCGATCTCCGCGGCGTCGGCGGCGGGCAGGTCGGTGGCGAGCAGGGCCGTCAGGAGCAGAACCACGACGACGATGACGGCGGCCGGGCGGGTGGAGACGGGGCCGGGGCGGTGGGGGGCCGGGATGCGTCGGCGGGCGGGGTGGGGGTGCATGGGGAAGACCTCCTGGGGTCGTTCGGTGCCAGGCACGTCCGGGGTTTCCGGACGCGCCTGGCGTTGCGGGCTACACCACGGCCCGGCGAGGGCTTCCAGTCCCTTGGCCGCCGGGCCGGTGTGATCCTCGCACCAGTGACCCGGCCACTACAATCTGTTGCCGTACGGTGGGGCGCTTTGATGCGCAGGCGTACACGGCAAAGGCCCGTCCGGCGCTCGAACGCCTGCGCGCGCCCTCAAGAAACCGCAGGGCAGGGGCCTGATGTTCGAGGGAAACGCCGGAATTGATGCGCGTTCCTGCGCGTGACGTTGCCCGGCCCGACAGATCGGTGCCACGCTGCACCCAGCGCTGGTTCCGGCTACTGGCCGGAACCCGAACCCCTGGCGTCGTGGCTACACCATGGAACAAGGGACCGGGCACCACCGCGACTTCCAGCGCGGCGCCCAAGGAGGGTGGCGCACCCCTAGCGGGTGCGGCACCCTCGACCCGGACTTCGGATGCTGTGCAGTTCTCCGAGCCCGGCCCGCCGACTCCCCGCCACGCCGGCCACCTTGGCGTCCCGAGGGGTAAGGTCGTTCAGTCCAGAGCGACGGTCACCCGCTCAGACACCAGAACGCCCGCCTCCACGATCCGCTGACGCATCTCCCCTTCGTACAGCCACGCGCACGCGTCGATCGCCGGAAAGAGCTCGGCGAGGATCAACGCGCCACGCTTCGGCACCTGGTCCGATTCCCTCCAGGCCTTCCCGCAACGGTCGATCGCCTCGTGCAGCTCCTGCAGGGCGCCCTTGTCGAACCCCTCGTTCATGCGCAGGGCGATCACGAAACGAGTCGCCGCCTCTTCCAGAAGACCCACTAGGTCCGCCGTCACAGCTTCCTCCGTCTCGGATGGAGTCTGCTCGCGTTCGAGCCGCGCCCGGCCCGGCCGGTGATGGTCTGTCAGGTCTGGGGCAGGTGGTCGGCGACCAGGTCGGCGAACTCCTCGGGGGTGAGGATGCGGATGCCGAGTTCCTCGGCCTTGGTGCGCTTGGAGCCGGCCTTCTCGCCCGCGACCAGGAGGGTGGTGCGCTTGGACACGGAGGAGGAGGCCTTGCCGCTGGCGCGTTCGATCAGCTCGTTCATCTCGTTGCGCGACAGCGCGGCCAGCTGTCCGGTCATTGAGCCCGTCACCACCACGGCCTCGCCCGCCAGCGGGCCCACGGCACCGCCGTCGGCTGCCGCTTCTGTGGCGGCCGCGGCCCGCTGGGGCTCCTCGACCTGGACGCCGACCTGCTGGGCGGTCAGCTTGTCGAGCAGCGGGGCGAGTTCGGCGAGTTCGGCGGCGATGAGTCGGGCCTTCTCGGTCCCGATGCCGTCGACCTCGGCCAGGGTGTCGGTGTCGGCGGCGCGGAGCGCGGCCATCGATCCGAAGTGCGCGGCGATCCGCCGTGACATCGTGCGGCCGGTGCCGCGCACGCCGAGCGCGCACACGACCCGGCCCAGTGCGGCGCCACGGGCGACCTCGATCGCGGCGAGGAGGTTGTCGGCGCTGGTCTCCCCCATCCGCTCCAGGCCCAGCAGCTGCTCCCGGGTCAGGGTGAACAGGTCGGCGATGTCGGCGACCAGCCCGGCCTCGACCAGCTGCACCGCGCGCGTCGAGCCGAGGCCCTCGATGTCGAGCTGGTCCCGGCCCGCGGCGTAGATGATCGACGCGACGGCCTGGCAGTTGCGCCCCCGGGCGCAGCGCCAGCGCTGCTCGGTGCGGTCGACCTGATCGCCGCAGCGCGGGCACACCTCGGGAAAGGCGATGGGGGTCTCGTTGCCGGTGCGCTGGTCGACGAGGGGTGCCTCCACGCGGGGGATGACGTCGCCGGCGCGGTAGACAAAGACCTGGTCGCCGAGCATCAGGCCGCGCCGTTCGATGTCGGCGGGGTTGTGGAGGGTGGCGTAGGTGACGGTGACGCCGTCGATCACGACCGGCTCGAGGACGGCGCGCGGCGCGATGATGCCGGTGCGGCCCACCGCCCACTCGACGTCGAGCAAGCGGGTGACCTTGTGCTCGGCGGCCAACTTCCGCGCAACGGCCCAGCGAGGCGCACGGGAGCCGGAGCCGGCCTGCTGCTGGTCGGCCGCGTCGTCCGCCTTCACCACCACGCCGTCGATCCCGAACGGCAGTTCGGCGCGCAGCCCGGTGATCTCCGCGATCCGCTGCTGTACCTGCTCGACCGTCTCGCAGCGGCGCGGTGCGGCGGCCGTCGTCGCCGCGGTGTTCACGCCGAGCGCGGCCAAGCGCTCCAGCAGCGCGGTGTGGCCGAGGTCGGGGTCGAGGCCGATCGCGCTGTAGGCGAAGAACGTCAGCTCGATCCGGTAGGGGCGGTCCTTGGCGCGCAGAGTGCCGGCCGCGCCGCTGCGCGGGTGGGCGAACGGCGCGGCGTCGTGGGCGAGGCGGATCCGGTTGGCCTCCTCGAACTGGGCGGTGGTCAGCAGGACCTCCCCGCGCAGCTCGACGTCGACCGGCTCGGCGAGCCGGCCCGGGAGGCCGAGGACGGCGTCGGCGGCGTGCGTGATGTCCTCCCCCGCCAAGCCGTCACCGCGGGTCAGGACCTGCTGCAGCACGCCGGCCCGGTAGCGGGCCGCGACCGCGAGGCCGTCCAGCTTCGGCTCCACGCACCAACCGGCCGGGGCACGGCCCAGGCGGCGTTCCAACCCCGCAGCCCAGTCGGCGAGTTCCTCCGCCGAGAAGACGTTGTCCAGCGACAGCATCGGTACCGAGTGCGGCACATCGCCCTGAACCGCCCCGCCGGCGACCTTCCCCGTCGGTGACTCGGCCAGCACATCCTGCGGGTGCGCCTGCTCCCACGCCTCGATCGCGCGCACCAGCGCGTCGTACTCGTCGTCGCCCAGCGGCGAGCTGCCGTCGGTGTAGTAAGCCGCGGACGCCGCGACGGCAGACGCCACCGCAGCGGCATAGTCAGCAGAAGAAGCCAGGTCAGCGGCAACAACGGGGTGCGTCATGGGCCCCATCTTCCCGCCCCGCACCGACAATCCGAAGCGATCACACCGCAGGGCAGTCAACAGGGACGCCGCGGGTCAGCGGCCGGAAACAACTCCGCGCCCCAGTCCCGCCGGTCGGCTGCTCAGGCAAGCCAGCAGGAACAGACGAGAGGGGCATAACGTGGTCGCCGACGCTGAGGCCAAGGCCCCGGGCCGCGCGGACACGAAATCACGGGCACCACCGAGTTGCCCAGGGCTAGGTTGACCCGGTGCATCCGATCCGCTTCGACGACTCCACTTCAGACGGCGTCCGCCTCTTCCACTACCTCCCGGGCGATGACCGCGCAGTCACTCGGCACTGGCCCGGCCTCTGTCAGCACTGGCCCGAAGAGGAGACGCCGTTCACCGAGTGGGCCGTGAACAACTGCAACACGGAGGAAGTCGCCGTCTATACGGGCCTGGCGTGGCGACTGACCGCCGGCCTGGACCGCTACGCGATCCCGACCTACTACCGCGACGAAGCCGAGCACCTCCTGAAGCAGAAGCCCGTGATGGTGAGCTGGGAGTACGAGGTCGACGCCACAGCACCCACCGCCGCCGCACGGAACAAGGGCTCCGTACCCGGCCGTACGGCAAAACCATTCGGGGCGGAGCCGGACGACGCCCGTCGAGCGGGCTTGTTCCGGCTGTCCACGCCCCGTGACCTGGTGTCTGCCCTGCAGGCGGTGATCTTCGACGCCTGGTCGGAAACCACGGTCTTCGCAGTCGCCCCCGGACCGGAGCGTCTCCAGCGCCTGGTGAGCGCATTGAGCGGCCCGACTCCCCCGACGCTCGCCGATGTCCTGGAGGAGGAAGGGGTGTTGGTGGACCTGACGATCGGTTCGGACTTCGACTACTACAACTCGATCACGGTGGCCTCGCGTGCCGATCTGCGGCACCGGATCAACGACCTGACAGCTGACTGCGCACGCAGGATCTCTGTCTATGAACAGCGCGCGGGCGACCTCGCGAGCGTTCCGGACTTCCTCCGGGCGATGCCGGAGCTCGCCGGTGTGGACCTTGACATCCCCTGAGCCATCCATCACTCGATGAAGGCCCCGGCGCTGGAAGCGCCGCCGCGACCGCTCTAGCGCCGGCGTGGAAAGCGGTCGTGCACAGACTCGGCATTTGGCAGGATTCCGACATGGATCAGTTGTTCGCGGTCGCGTGGCAGTACGTCGTCGGCATCGTCCAGCCCGAGGAGCTGCCGATGCAGGCGGCCCAGTTGCTGACCGCTGGCATGGATTCGCCCGCTCTGCGCGACCTGGCCGGGCGGGGTAGGCGCGAAGACACCGCGGAGCTTGCAGCACTGTTCCGACGAGCTGTGCACGAGCTCGGCAGCTCTGTGCCCGACGCGGAGGCCGCTGACCGCTGCCTTCTCCACCACCTGGCCGGCCAGCTCGCGGCGGGGGCGAGTGCCCCCGGCGAGGTGGCGGGGAGGGTCTGGCAGGGCCTGACGGCCGCACAGACCAGGACGGAGCACGAGTTTTTCCAGGCTGTAGGTGACGAGTACTACGTCGACTACATCGCGGACGAGCAGCCGGAGGCCTTCCGCGTCTGGGAGGCCGAGCTCCGCTCCGCCGCCGAGCGGCTCAGCCGGACGACGGCCATGGAGATCCGTGCTCTTCAGGAGAACGCCGAGAGGGACTGCCGTGCCAAATGACACGACCTCTGTGCATGGCTTTTCGGCGCTGACGGTGGGCGGTTAGCGCAGTCACTGACCCGGGAAACGAGGCGCGCGGTCATTGGCTCCAGGTGCGGCACAGGGCGGTGGGGGAAGCCGAACAGCAGTCTGTCACCCTGCTCCGATGGATCATCTCGTTGGCACCCAGTCTCCGGTTCTTCGTCTGACCGATCCCGTCGAAGCGATCGCCGCGCTGGAGAGTGCTGTGCCGTTGCTGAGCTCGCTGCGCCTGCCGAGCCGCAGGGACATCAACTGGGTCGCGTTGGAGACCGACCTGGGGACGGGTCTGCCGGCCGACTACAAGCTGCTGTGCGAGCTATACCCGCCCTTCGTGCTCAGCGACTTCCTCGGCTGCGGCGGGCCGGTGCCAGGCCTTGAGGACGCCTGGCTGCAGGGAACACGGGAAGACCTGGAGATCGTCACGGAGTGGTGCGCAGAATCCGGCCTGGCCGTTCCGCTCCACCCGTACCCCGCGCCGGGAGGTCTGCTTCCCTGGGCCGGGTCGAACCAGGGCGACTTCTTCCTCTGGACCACCAGCCCTGCCGGCCCGCAGGAATGGACGGTCACCGTGGCCTCACGAAGCTCCGCATGGTGGCACTACACCGGTGGAGCGGTCCAGTTCCTGGCCGATCTGGTGAGTGGTGCGCTGGAGCCGTGGGCACTGCCCCGGCTCCGCCCCGAAGTGGCCGCCTGGTAGCGGCTGATCAGCCGGCCTTCCGCCGAGTACGGGACCAGTGGCACAGGTGCTCGACCCGATGGTCGGCGGCTGCGCCCGCCGCGGCCTGTGGTGGGTGGTACCCGGCTTCCTTTCCCCGGCGAGGGCAGGGCGATGAACGGCGGGCGGTCCACCCGGTCGAAGGACCGCAGCACGAATCGGTGAACATGTCGGCGGTCTCGAACCACCCCCCGTCCCGAGGTCCCGGGCGGAATCTGTCCCGCCGTGATCCTCAGTTCACGGCGTGATTCCACACCCGTGCGCTGGGGGCGATGTCGCCGGGGCCGGTGAGGAGGTGCAGAGCGGCCCCGCGGTCCGTTTCGGCTCCGGGCGTGCGGCGGCCCCGGGGGCTCGGAGCGCCTGGGGCCGCCGCACCGCCGTCACGCCGCCGGTCCGGCGAGGTCGTGAAGACGGCGTCGTCGGGCCCGCCAGCCGTGCGGCGTCGTTCAACGTCCTGGCACCAGGCACGCTCGGGCAGGTGGTGGGCGTGGGGCGTCGAGGCCGACACGGGGCAGGTGGAGGCCAGGGCGGCTCGCCACGTTGGCGCCATGCCCTACAGGCGCCGCATCACCGCGACGACCTTGCCGAGGATGATCGCGCCGCCTGCGGGGATGGGCTCGTAGGCGGGGTTGTGGGGTATGAGCCAGATCTTGCCGTCGTCGCGCTTGAGGCGCTTCACAGTGGCTTCGCCGTCGATCATCGCGGCCACGATGTCGCCGTTCTCGGCAACGGGCTGCCTGCGAACGGTGACCCAGTCACCGTCGCAGATGGCCGCGCCGATCATGCTGTCGCCCTTGACCGTCAGCGCGAACAGTTCACCGTCGCCGACAAGTTGGCGCGGCAGGGTGAGGACGTCCTCGACCAGCTGCTCGGCGAGGACCGGCCCGCCGGCGGCGATCCGGCCGACGAGCGGGACCGGGTGCACTGCCGGGCGGCCCGGATCGGGCGCGAGCTGCTCGCCGGCGCCGGCGCGGTAGTGGGAGACACGGTAGGCGCGGGGCCGGTGCGGATCAGCAACCAAGTGGCCCTTGCGTTCGAGCGCCCGAAGCTGATGCGCGACGGACGAGGTCGACGACAAGCCGACGGCCTCGCCGATCTCCCGCATCGACGGCGGGTAGCCGCGGCGCTTCACCGAGTCCTGGATGACCTCGATGACCCGGTGCTGGCGCTCTGTCAGGCCGTCGCCCCCACGCCGGGTGCCGGGCAGTCGGCCGGCGCGGACAGGGGTGCTGGCGTCCTCCGGCACGGTGGGCTCCTCGTCGTCGTGGGGATCTTGGTGGTGTGGCACTCTACGCCCGCCTCTGTTCGCGGTCCATGTGCATTCTCGTCTGTCCTTTCGGGCGTTCACCTGCGGCGATCGGATTCTCGGGCCCGCTCCCCCGCGGTCGGTGGCGGGGCGGGGGCGGGAGTTGGCGGGTCATCGGAAGTCCCGGCTCTTCGCCCCGGGGGCGAGGGTGAGCGGGGTGAGGCGGGTGGCGACGAGGTTGCTGGCGCCGTCGCGGCGCTCGAGGGTTCCGTGGATGAGGAGGCCGGCGGACTGCATGGCGGCGCGGCGGTGCCGCTCGAGGACGTGGGGCTGGACGATGACGTTGACCAGGCCGGTCTCGTCCTCCAGGGAGAGGAAGAGGACGCCGCCAGCGGTGGGCGGGCGCTGGCGGTGTGTCACCAGCCCGCCGACAGCGACGGGCTCACCGCCCGCGTGGACGGTTTTGAGGTCGGCGGCGGTGAGGGCGCCGCAGCGCTGAAGGTGGGCTCGGGCGTGCTGGACGGGGTGGGCGGTGACGGAGGTTCCGGTGGCCCACAGGTCGGCGATGGTCTCCTCGACGGGGGTCATGGCGGGCAGGTCGACGTCGGGGGCCAGGGCGGGGGCGGTGCCGGGGAGGGTGTCGGCGCCGGCGCAAGCGAGCGCGCCGGCGGACCACAGTGCCTGACGGCGGCTCAGACCGAGGGAGCGGAACGCGCCCGCGGTCGCCAGGGCCTCCAGGGCTGGCTCGGGCAGGCGGGTGCGGCGGGCAAAGTCCTCCAGGTCCGCGTACGGGCGGCCCGCGGCGATCTGCTCGGCCTGGTCGTCGCCGAGGTTGCGGACGTCGGCGAGTCCCAGCCGGATCGCGAACCTCTGTTCCCCATCCCTGTTATCTCCCCCGCCCCGTCCCCCTCCCCCGGTCGTGCTGGTACGGGCGGCGGGTTCGGGTTCGAGCGTGGGCTGCGCGGAGCTGTGGTTGACGTCCGCGGCGAGCACGGTGACGCCGCGGCGCCGCACGTCCTGGATCAGGGTGGTGGGGCTGTAGAAGCCCATCGGCTGGTTGGCGAGCAGCGCGCACGTGAACGCGGCGGGGTAGTGGAGCTTGAGCCATGCACTCGCATACACGAGCAAGGCGAAACTCGCCGCGTGCGATTCGGGGAAGCCGTAGTTGGAGAACGCTTCGATCTTGCCGTAGACGTCGACGGCGACCTCCTGGGGGATGCCGCGCTCGTGCATGCCGGCCAGGAGGCGGTCGCGGAGTTCGGCGACGCGTTCGTGGGAGCGTTTGGAGCCCATGGCCTGCCGGAGCCGGTCGGCCTCGCCGGGGGTGAAGCCGGCGCAGTCGATGGCGAGTTGCATCATCTGTTCCTGGAACAGCGGGACGCCGAGGGTCTTGCCGAGGGCGCGTTCCATCAGCGGGTGCGCGATCACTGCCTTCTCGCGGCCGTTGCGGCGGGCGATGTAGGGGTGGACGGATCCGCCCTGGATCGGGCCCGGCCGAATGAGGGCGACCTGCACCACCAGGTCGTAGAAGGTGCGCGGGCGCAGTCGGGGCAGGGCGGAGGCCTGGGCGCGGGATTCGACCTGGAAGACGCCGACGGAGTCGGCGCGGCAGAGCATGTCGTAGACGGCCGGGTCGTCCGGGGGGATCGTGGCGAGCGTGTAGCGGACGCGGTAGTGGCGGTCGATCAGGTCGCAGGCGTCGTGCAGGGCGGAGAGCATGCCCAGGCCCAGGAGGTCGATCTTGACCAGGCCGGCGGCGGCCACGGAGTCCTTGTCCCACTGGAGGATGCTGCGGCCGGGCATGGACGCCCATTCGGTGGGGCAGGTCTGGGCGATGGGGCGGCGGGTGAGGACCATGCCGCCGGAGTGGATGCCCAGGTGCCTGGGCAGGCCGCGGAGTTGGTGGGCGAGGTCGCGCACGTCCTGCGGGACCGGGGCGTCCGGCGGCGGCATCTCCCAGCCGGTCTCGCGGGCGAAGCGGTCGAGGTCGCCGGCGGCGTAGCCGAGGGCCCGGCCGGCGTCGCGGACGGCGAGGCGGGGTTGGTAGGTGATGACGTTGGCGACCTGCGCGGCGTGGGTGCGGCCGTAGCGCTCGTAGACGTACTGGATGGCCTCCTCGCGGCGGCGGCTCTCGATGTCGAGGTCGATGTCCGGCGGCCCGTCCCGTTCCGGGCTGAGGAAGCGTTCGAAGAGCAGGCCGTAGTGGATCGGGTCGACGGAGGTGATGCCGAGGGCGTAGCAGACCGCGGAGTTCGCGGCGGAGCCGCGGCCTTGGCACCAGATGTCGGAGCGGCGGCAGAAGTCGACGATGTCGTGGACGATCAGGAAGTACCCGGCCATGTCGAGGTTGGTGATGACCTCGAGCTCGTAGTCGATCTGCTGCTGGGCCTTCTGGTTGCCGGGGTCGAAGCGGCTGGCGGCGGCGCGGAGGGTGAGTTCGCGCAGCCACGACGCCTCCGAGTGGCCGTCCGGGACCGGGAACCCCGGCAACTCGGGCTTGATGTCGCGGAAGTCGAACGCCAGCTCACGCCCCAGCTCGACGGTGGCCTGCTGGACTCCCGGCCACGGCGCCAGACGGGCGGCCATCTCGGCGGGTGAGCGCAAGTGCGCGGTGCCGGCCGCCGCCAGGTAGGGCTCCGCGTCCGCGAGGGAGCGGCCCTGCCGCAGCGCCGCCAGGGCCTGCGCCAGGCGCAGTTGGGCCGGGGAGGCGTGGTGGGCGGCGGTGGTGGCGACAAGGGGCAGGCCGGTGCGGGCGGCGAGGTCGGCGAGGGCGTCGTTGCGCTGGTCGTCACCGGGCAGGTGATGGTCCGTCAGCTCCACGTGGACGTTGTCGGGGCCGTAGCGGTCGGCGAGGTCGCGCAGCACGTGCTCGGCGGCGTCCGGGCCCGCGGTCTCCAGGGTGTGGCGCAGCGCGCCTTTGCGGCAGCCGGTGAGAATCGCCCAGTGGCCGCCGTGCGCGTCGGCCAGCCGGTCACGGTCGTAGCTGGGCCGGCGTTTGGAGCCGCCCGCGAGGTGGGCGTCGCCGATCACCTGGGCCAGGCGCCGGTAGCCCTCGGGGCCGCGGGCGAGGACCAGCAGGTGCTCGCCGTCCTGGTCCGGCACGCCCGTCGGCGCGAGCTCGGCGCCCAACGTCAGCTCGGCGCCGAACACGGTGCGCAGGCCTGCGCGGCGGGCCTCCCCGGCGAGGACCGCGGCAGCGTAGAGCCCGTCGTGGTCGGTGACCGCCAGGGTCTCGATCCCCAGCCGGACGGCCTCGTCGACCAGGTCCGCCGGATCCGACGCCCCGTCAAGGAAGGAGTAGGAGGTGTGGACGTGGAGCTCCGCCCACCCGGTGGCCGCCCCGACAGCGGGCCCGCCCCTGGCCGGGCGATGCGGGGGTGCGGGCGGTGTCGGGGCGGTGGGGCCCGGTGCTGGAGTGCGGCCGGGGAACGGCACGACCGTGTCGGAACTCGAGTCGCTTCGGTCGTTGACCGGGACGGGCCGGCCGGCCATGCGGCGGTGCAGCTCCCGCCACGGGGTGCCGTACTGGCCGTCGAATTCCATGAGGTGTCCTGGTGGTGCTGGGTGGGGTAGTGCGGTGAGCGCGCCCCTCTTTGCGGGCCGAGCGGTGCCGGTCAGGTGTCGTAGGCGCCTTCGAGGTGCCAGCGCCCGCCGGTGACGGTGAGGAGTAAAGCGGCGCCGTCGTCGGCGGTGACCTGCAGGCGGGCTGCGCGCCGGGCGTCGTCCGGGTCCCACCAGCGCTCGGTGGCGGGCCACGGCCCGGCCCACGCCGCGACCGCCATGGACCGGCCCCGCACCATCAGCCGGGCTGGCGGTTGCACGAGCTCGGCGCGGGCGGTGACCTGCACCGGCTCCCCCGCCTGGTCGAGGAGGCGGACCTCCTCCGGGACGGGCGGCACCCGCACCGGCGACGGCGCGGGCAGTCGGCCCGGCCACGGGCCGTCCGCGCGGCGCTCCTGGTGCGCGTCGCCGACCGGCGTGCGCACCACCTGCTCGCCGGGCCCGCGGCCACCGGCGAGCTGCGCGGTCACCACGCCGGTGTGGCCGAGCAGTGCCTGCACCCGGGCGGCGGCCCGCTCCATCCGCTCGCGTGCCTCGCTGTCGCCGTCCAGCAGCGACAGCTGCCGGCCCGCGTCCGCGTACAGGCCGTCAGGAACCAGGCGCAGCACGGCGACTCCGCCGGAGGCGGCGGTGAAGCGGGCCTGCTGTTGCCATGCCTGCAGCTGCCAGCGGATGCGTTCGGCGACGGCGGGTGCGGACAGCAGTCCTTCGTGGCGCCAGGTGCGGTGGGCTTCGGTGCCGTCGGCGCAGACGACTTCGACGGTGAAGGTGCCGCAGCCGAGGCCGGCGGCGGCGAGGTTGGCGTGGAGCTGCTCGGCGAGGCCGAGGGCGGCGAAGACCATCGGCTCGGCGAGGGTGTGGGGCTGTTCGAAGCGGGTCTCGGCGTCCAGGTCGGCACCGGGCGGGCGGGGCACGACCGGGCGGGCCTGCAGGCCGCGGGCGAGGCGGTGTGCGGCGGTGCCGGCCGCGCCGAACCGGTCGGCGACCGGCCCGGGCGGCATCGCCGCCAACGCACCCACCGTCCCGATGCCCAACCTCACCAGGAGGTCGGCGAGTTTCGGCGGGGCGACCTCCGCGACCGGGTGCGGCGCGAGGAATGCGGGGCTGCCGCCGGGCGCAACCACCCGGTGCTCGCGGGCGGCCAGCAGCGCCGCCGCGACCCCGTCGGCGACGCCGATACTGCACGCGAAGCCGGCGGCCTCGACCGCGTCGTAGAGCCGCTCCACCAGGACGTCCTCGCCGCCGTGGAATCGCGCCGCACCCCGTGCGGGGATCGCGCACACCCCCGGCCGCAGCACCTCGAGCCGCGCCGCCAGTGCGGAGACCGCCTCGGCGACCTGGTCGAACAGCCGGGCCTCCGCGTCCTCGTCCCGCTCCACCACCTCCAGCGCGTCGATGAGGCCCTTCGCCGAGCGGACCTTCATCCCGCGGCGCACCCCCGCGGCGCGGGCCGCGGCGGACGCGGCCACCACGCGGCCGCCCTCCACCACCGCCAGCAGCCGCTCCCCCGCCTCGGCCCCGCCCAGCACCGCGGTCACCGGCCAGTCCGGACACCAGACGACGACCGCGCGCGGCGCCGCCCCACCGCTCTCCTCCAACGTCGCGGTCATCGCACGGCCGCCAGCCGGGCCCGGCCCGAACGCACACCCTTGAGCTCCGCCGGGCCGGCCAGGCGCACCCGCCCGTCCTCGTCCGGCAGCCACAGATCCACCTCACGGCCCTGCGCGGCGGCGCCCCGACCGCCCACCACCACCGTCACCCGCCGCCCGCGCAGCCGCCCCCGACCCGCCGCGATCCCGCTCCAGCTCCGCCCCGTCACCTCCAACTGCACCTGCGCACCCGGCCACTGGCTTCCCTCCACCACCAGCGCGCACCCGTGCCGGCGCGCCTGCGCCAACAGCCGCTGCACACCCGGCCCGCCCACGGCGCCCCCCGGGCGCAGCAGCAGCACCCCGGCCGCCTCGGTGTAGGCGGCGGCCGCCGCCTCCCAGTGCTCGCCCGGCCGGTCGACCAGGTGCACGCGGTCCAGGTCCACGCCGAGCTCGAGTGCGGCGCCCGCTCCGAGGTCCGGGAAGCCGATCAGCGCGCACCATGTGCCCGCCGCCGTCGCCGCGGCCGCCAGCGCCAGAGTCAGCGCCGTGCTCCCCTGCACCCGCACCGCCGCCCCCGGCCTGAGCCCGCCCGCGGGCAGCAGGCGGCGCAGCCCGGACAGCACCGGCACCACCGGCGCCGGCCCGGGCATCTGCAGCTGCGCCGCCAGGGCGCTGATCGAGGAGTCCACCCCTCAAGAATCGAACGTATGCACGTTCGAAAGCAAGTTCGAATTCGGTGTGTTGCCCCCGATCACCCATCCGGACCAGCGAGAACGCGACGCTGGCCCTTCGCATGCGCGCCGGTTCGGCCGATCGCGCACGCCTCCACAGCCACCGGATCACTCCCCCGCAAGCCTCAACGCACCCTGCCGCACCGGATGGCCGTGACGGGGAGGTAGGGACCGGCGGTCGGATCGCCGCAGGACACCCAAGGCTGAGGCGCCCCAGTGGCTGAGTGCGCCGCGCAGGATGAAGCTCAGCAACATGACGACCGGGCCGGCGGCACTGCTGCGACGTGCCGCCTATCTGCTGCAGTACCGAGCCGCCCAGGCCGACAAGCCGGGGACCCGGTGGATGGTCGACCAGGACGACGAGGGCGCGCTCGTGCTCGCCTCTTACTGGCCCGAGGACACCGAGCCCGGCCAGCCCCACAGCACCAGCACCGTCGCGAGCTACGCCTATCCGGACCACCCGGACCTGTACACCCACGCCCAGGCCATCGGCGCAGCATCCCACTCGTCCGCCCTCGACCCCGCCACGGCGGTCGCCCTCGCCGCCTGGTTGCAGGCGGCCGCCGACTTCGCCGACCAGGCCGAAGCGCTCGGCGGCCTGGACCGGGCTGCGCCGCTGCTCGCCCCCGCGATCGCCTTCGCCGAGACCTACCTTCGCCTCGGGCAGTCCTTGTAGTGCGGACGGGCGGTGGCGATCCCGCATCCCTAGGTCCTACGAGAGACGGTCGGCCCGCGTCTGGCAACTGGCGGGTGGCAGCGCACCTTCGTCCAGGGTGAGCGGGGCTCGTGTGCGCAGGTCCGCGTGGACGGTCTTGCCGTCCGACTCCAGCGCCGCGCCCCAGTGCCCGGCGGTGAGGTGGTGGACCAGAGCCATGCCGCGGCCGGACTCCGTGCCCGGGCCAGCGTCGATCAGGCAGGGCAGCACCCGGGAGCCATCCCGGACGCTGATGCGCACCGCCCGGCCGGTGATCTGCTCGAGCCCGACAGCCATCCGAAGGTGACAACCCGTTTTCGCCGCGTTGCCGACCAGCTCGCTGACGATCAGCTCGGCGTCGTCGACCAGGTCCTCGAACCCCCACTCGCGCAGAGCGGTGCGTACCAAGTGCCGGGCGACGGAGGCGGAACGTGGCTCGTAAGGCAGCAGCACCCGGGCCGAGGCGGTGGCGGGCGTCCGGGGCGGGGCCTGGACGAGCATGGTGAGACTCCGCTCATGTGTCGGCGGGTGGGCGCCGGCGGTGCCGCGGCCCGGTGCGCTGCCCGCAGCGGCAACTGCGGGCGCTTCGACGGTAGGGAGCGGGCGGGTGCGGGCTCAACGCGATTGCGGACGATTGCGGGGATTCACCCGAGCGCGTCGATCGCAGCGGTGACCAGGGCCCGGGCGGCGGCCCCGTGAACAGCCATTTCCGCGAGCTCTGCGAACGCCTTGTGGTAGTCGGCGAGTTCGCGAGGCTGGGTCACCGTCACCTCCGCAGTCAGCGTCTCCACCGACGCCTGGACGGTGTCGAACAGGTAGAACGCCTCCAACGGCCACACGGTGCGCTGCGCGGTGAAGGGGATGATGCCGATGGAGACGGTGGGCAGCGGCATCACAGCCAGCAGGTGGCCGAGCTGGCCGGCCATCGCCGCGCTGTTGCCGATGCGGTAGCGCAGCACCGCCTCCTCGATGAGAACGACGTAGCGGTGCCGGCCCTCGTGCAGCAGCCGTCCGCGTTCAAGGCGGGCGGCGACCGCGGCCTCCACATCATCGGGGGTGCCCTGGAACGCGGTGATGGCGCGCAGCAGGGCGCGGGCGTAGGCGGCGGTCTGCAGGAAGCCGGGGAAGACGTTGGAGACGTAGGCCCGGCACACCGAGGTGTCTTGATGGCGGGTCAGTGACTCCTCCTGCGCCTGGCGTAGGCCGGCGCGGTGGGCCTGGCGCCACTCGCGGTACATCAGGGTCACGGCGCGCAGCGAGGCGATCAGGTCGCGGGCCTGGTCGGCCGCGCCGCACGCCGTACACCAGGCGCGTAGGTCGTTCTCGGAGGGTGCGGATTTGCAGGACAGGATGCGGGAGGTCTTGGCGGGGTGCCAGCCGCAGCGGGCGGACAGTTCCTTGCCGTCGAGCCCGGCGTCCAGCAGCAGGTCGCGTAGGCGGGCGGCGAGCGCGGCGCGGGCGGCCTGGACGCTGGACGACGGGGACGCGGACACGGACACGGTGGTGCTCGGCTCGGCGGATCAGACGGTGTACTGCTCGTGTGGGACGGCGCGCTCCCACACGGCGTCGAAGGCGGCGGTGCACAGTTTCGCCACGTCTGCGTCCTCGGTGTACGAGAACTTCGGCTCGGCCCAGTCGCCGTCGCCGGTGAAGTGGTTGAAGCGCACCCGGGCGCTGTCGATCAGCCAGAAGTCCTCGCCGGGCAGCGCCAGATCGCAAGCGTTGCGGCGGGCGAGCCAGCGGACCTGCTCGCCCGCGGTGACGTTGACCTGCGTCATGGAGTGCAGGTATCGGGTGTAGAGGGTGACGGGCTCGGAGACGATCCGGGCCCGGCGGACGACGATGCCGCGGGCGGCCGCCTCGCTGACCATCGCCGTCCAGTCGCGCCAGTACTCGGATTCGGGGTCGAGGTCGGAGGCACCGGTCAGGCGGAAGCGCTCGATGGCGTCGGCCTCGTCCGGGACGCTATAGCTGTCGCGTAGCTCAAGGTGCACAGCCGAGTACCGGGCACCGCCGAGGAGTTGGTCAAAGTCCGGCGCGCTCTGCCACATCGCAGGCCTCCCTCAGAATCTGCGCCATCCGAGCCGGGATGCGCACCACGGCTTCGCCCTCCGGGACCCCGGGGGTATGGTCGGGCGCCCACGCGGTCCGGGAGATCGACTCCAGCAGGTCCGGGCCAGCCGCCCAGCCCTGGATGACGATCTCTCGGCTATCCCGGTCCACCCATGCGGTCGGCGAGCCTTCTTTGCCCGTCTCCGGGTCGATCCCGATGAAATCTAGCTCCATGACACCCTCCGTCACCAAACCGGTTGCGAGCACTTGCGGGCCACCGTCGCTTTAGGGATGACGAACCGTCAAGAGCGCACAGAAGCGCCGGAGTAGGTGCGCGCCGGGGCGGCGCGCGGACACGTCACCGGCCAGCGCCAACGCGAGCGACAGGGCCCCGACCACCTCGGTGACCACCCCGCACGGCAGCCCACCCTCTGGCAGCAACGGCTCCAACGCCCGGTGCATCGGCAGCGTCCCGGGCACCTCCGACCGAGCCCGCGCCGCTGGCGATGTCACCTCCAACAACTCCGCCAACTGTGCGGCCCGCTCCGGCTGCTGCTCGCGGGCTGCCACTTGCGAATGCCGGTGTCCCTCACCCCGGCTCCTGCCGCTGGCAACCGGCTCCGGCGCCCACTCCGCGTACGCCAACCTCCGCCTGGCGTGCCGCCGCCACCCGCGCATCACCGCCAGCCGCCACCGCCCACCGAGCCGGATCCGCACCAGCGTCCACCGAGGCTGCGCCGGGCTGTACCCGCTTACTCACCAGGGCGGCTGTCACCGTTCTCCCGGCCGCCCGCAGGGAACGATCCCGCTCCGGTTCGGCCACCACCCCGCACGCCCCTGGCCGACGCTGCTACGGTCCCGCGCCATGAGCTTCTTGAAGGATGCGACGTTCTGGACGGCTGTCGGCTCGCTCGCCGCCTTGGCAGCCGCTGGCCTCGCCTGGTGGGCAACGCGCAACGCCGCAGCTGCTGCCGCCGACTCGGCAGCCACCGCAGGCGAGGTGGCGCAGATCGAACGCGACCGCTGGCACCGCGAGCTCACCCCGGAGCTGGACTTCCACCTGATCGCGTCCACGCACGAGTGGCGGCTGCACGTCGAGCTGACCGGCCCGGTGGGGCTGGACCAGCTCGACCGGATCACGCTGCACGTTCGCGACGAGGCCGGCGTCGACCACAACGGCGGCGTTGGCCTGACGACGGCGCAGCGCGAGGAGGAGCTGCCGCGGGTGATCTGGGGCCCGCTGCGGTTCCGGCCGGGCATCGACCGCGTCGCCGAGCCCGGCCGCGAAGCGGTGATCGAAGAGCTTGAGCGCGGCGACTACGCGCCGCGGCTGCTGGAGTTGAGCGCGGCGCCGAGCTGGTTCACCGAGAACGGCCAGAGCATCCAGTACTGGCGGGAGCGGTTCGCCGGGCAGAAGCTTCGCCTGAAGGCGGTGTGCGAGCGGGACGGCCACCGGCCGTGGATCGTGCTGGCGGAGGTCGGAATCCCGGACTACAGGAGCCAGTAGACGCCGCTGCCCCCGTCCGGTCGGAGCCTGGCGGAGGCAGTTGGGCTTCTCAGTGCGGTCCCACCGTAGCGATCGGTGCGGACAGCGGCTTGGACCGGGAATCGGCGGCGCGATCTACACCGCTTCGGCGCCGGGGACGATGAGGTTGTCCAGGGCCAGCTGGGCCCGGCTCGCGGTACCCTTCCCGGTCCGGCGCAGCCCGGCCTTGGCGTACTGCTCGACCATGCTGGTTGACGCCCAGTCCCCGCCGGTGATGACCTGGATTTCAAGGGGCTGTGGCCGGCCGCGCCGAGGTCGGCGGGCACGCCCGCACGCAGGCCGTGGCTGGTGGCGTCCGGGGCGTCGAACCCTGGGGTGCGGGCGATCATCCGCTTCAGAATCCGGTTGATGGAGTGCCCGGTCAGCCCGATGCCTTCCTCGGAGACGGGCGTCAGTGCGCCGGCCCTGGTGACGCCGCGCAGCAGCGGCATCTCCGGCTCGGCCTGGCCGAACAGGGCGAGCATCGCCAGGTACCGCTCCGCGTAGTCGACCGCGGCCGGGTCGCGGACCGTGTACTCCTTACCCGTGGACCACTTGTCGTTCTTGCTGGTGCGCTTGCCCGCGATCATCTGCTTGACCCGCCGGGTGCCTACCACGGCACCGGTCTCGTCCTTCACCTCGAGGTCCACCCACTCGAACGCGAGGGAGTCGATGCGGTGGTTGGACTGCTCGGAGCGGCGGGCCCGGGTCCAGTACCCCAGGCGCAGGATCAGGTGGTCGCGCAGCCCATCCAGGGTGTCGTCGGGGGTGTGCTCGCCCAGGTGCGTGATGCGGGCTTGGTCCAGCGGTGGCGAGGACTTCACCGGCCGGCGGTCCGGCCCGGCGGCGAAGCGGCGGGACTGCTTGCGGATCAGCGCGGACGTGGCGTTCTTCGGCGGCCAGTTTTCGTGGCCAGCGCGGGCGTTGGCGTCCCGGATCGCGGCCATCGCCAGGCGCAGCGAAGACACCGCCGCTCCCGTGTTTTCCCGGCCGCCGTGCAGCCGCAGGTGGGAGATGTAGGCGGCCATCACCTTCTCGGCCGTCTTCGGGCCTGGGCGGTGCCGGGTCTCGGCGCACCACCGCACGAAGTACCGCCACTGCTCGGCGTAGGTCTTCGAGGTGCGCTCCGACCGGGCGTCGACCAGGTCCGCGGCGGCCTCCTCGGTGAGTTCCTCGGACAGGTCGCCGTCGTCCAGCAGTGCGAGCTGCCGGCCGGGTTCGGCGTCGAGCAGCTCGCCGTCCAGCACGTCCAGGTCGTCATTGTCGGCGGTCGCCCGCGCGGGCAGCACCTCCACGGCAGTCGCCAATCTCGGTCGCTCCAGTCGCTGTCCCCGCGCTGTCCTCCACGATCCCGGCCGCGGCCGCAGGTGCGCGCGAACGGGACCGGGCGGGTGAGGGAAGGTAACTCCCAGCCGGAGCCGCGTACGGCTCGGTGCGGGCCAGCGTGCGGCGCAGAAGCGCTTCCGCGGTGTACGGCCAGCCGTCCAGCGCAGCCACCGGCTCGCCCAGGCGCTCGAGTTGCCCACGGGTGTCGTCCACGATCATCCGCAGGATGCGGTGGGTACGGTCGAGGTCCGGCTCGGGGGTGGGGTGCGGGGAGTACCCGGTGCGCCCCGCATCGCGGTCCCGCTCCCAGCCGGATCCATGGTCGACCATCGGCCAGCCGCCGGGATCGACAGGTCCGTGTTCGACGGGCTGTGTTCGTACCCGGCCCCCGTCAGGACCCGGCCGGAGGCCGAGCTGCGCCCGTAGCGCGGCATCTGCGCGCCGCTCACAGCTGGTCCGCCCGCAGGGTGCGGCGGTAGCCGAGCAGGTCGGCCGGGCGGCCGGGGTGGTTCTCGGGCCAGGCGTCGAAGGTGACCTGCAGCAGGTCCCACGCCACCTGGGCGCGGGCCTCGACGAGGGCCCGCTCGTGCGGGGCGGCGTCGGCCGGGAGTTCGAAGTATGGGTCGAGCCACTGGCTGGTGTGGATTCGCATCCGGTCCAGGGCGTCCCGGCGCAGGCGCAGCGCTGCCAGGGCTTCGGTGATCTCGTCGGCGCCGCCCCTGGTCGGCTCCAGGTACATCTCCTCGGCCAGGGTAGGCGCGGGAGCCGGTTCGTCGTGCAGCGCCTCGAAGAAGCGGTGGGCGAGCTGGACCTGCTCCAGCGAGGGCACGAACTCGCGGTCGGGCTCCGGCCCGCGGGTGCCGCTCACCGCCGAACCCACTTGGTGGCGTCGGCCTGGGCGTCGAGGTCGGCCACGACGACGGCGTTGCGCTCGGGCGGGTGGGGCAGGTAGTGCCAGCGCTCCGCGTTCCAGCCGGGCTGGTCGACCCAGGGCGCGACGAGGTCCATCAGCAGGTTCCAGCGCTCGACCAGGCGCCCCAGCACCCGTTGGTGGCCGTCGGCCGGGTTGGCCTCGGCGGCCCGGGACAGCGAGGACAGGGCCAGGCGGGCCTGCTGGACGGCGACGTGGCGCAGGGCGAGCGTGACACGGTAGGTGTCGCTGCCGCGTTCGGCCGGGCCGCTCACCCGGTCGAGGCGCTCCTCGAGGAACGCCTCGACGGCGTGGACGTCGGCCGGGGTGAGGTCGGCGACCTCGCGCAGCCGAGTCGTGGGCGGCGGCGCCTGATGTGTGGTCATGAGGGTTGCTGCTCCGGTCGGTTCGCGGTGGGCGGTGCGGAGGCCAAAGGGTCGGGTGGGATTCAGTGGCTGGTGCAGAAGCAGAAGCAGCCCTGGCAGAAGTGGCAGGCCGGTGCGCCGTAGCAGCGTCGGCACCTGGTGGTCTGCGAGCAGTTGATCGGCACCGTGTGGTGTTCGACGGAGCTCGCGTTCGCCGGGTCGTAGCTGCTGCGGCAGCTTCCGCACTCCACCCGGGTCGGCTGCTCGATGTCGGGGGCCTGGTCGGTGGTCATGGCGAAGGGTGCTCCGGTCGGTTGACGGTGGGCAGGGCGGGGGCGGAGCGGCGTCGCAGGAGGCGGGCGGGGTTGGCGGCGCGCAACCAGCGGCCGGCGCTCTCCCCGACGCGGACGAGGCGTCCGCGGCGTACGACCTGGTGGAACTCCTCGATCCACCGGTAGAGCCGAGCCTCGGTCGGCGCGGTGGTGCCGTTCTTCCGGCGGGCGGCGTCCAGCTCGTCGAGGTCGGCCCGGCTGAAAGCGGAGTCGCGGAAGTTGATGACGTGGAAGGTGAGGGTCCGGGCGGCAGTGCGAGTGCGCTCGTCGGTGCAGCGTCGAGCGAGCTTGAGGTGTGCCTGGCGGAGCGTCATCTCGTTCTCGGCGGTGGGATCGTAGAAGTAGGCGAGGACGGCGTCCTCGAGGTCGTCGCAGCGCGCCTGGATGTCCTCGCGGCCTCCGGCGCGGACCTGGACGAGCGGTGCGATGGCGGCGCGGGCGGCATTGGCGCTGCCGAATGCCGGGCCGGCGAGCGTGATCGGTTCCATCGGGGTTCCCCTCCCCTTGCCGGCCGCGTGCGGGCCGATCCAGAGGAGCCTATCGGAGTTGTGTCCTCTAAATACTGTTAGAGGACACAACCCGCACCAACAGGCGACGCCCGGTCAGGTGCGGTCCGATTCGGTCACCTGTCGACGCCACCCCGGAAGCCGAACTGCTGGCATGTCCCCTCCCACCAACCGCTCCGCATCTCCAGCACGTGCTCCACCGCCCGGTTCACCTCGGCCTGACTCTGCTCCTGCAGCCAGCGCGTCAGTTCATCGCGATCCTGCGGTGCGCCGCGTGCTTCCCATCCCCTGTGAATCGCCGCGTGGCGCTCGGGCCGGGCCTGCGCCACCTCGCCCAGGGATCGGACCACCGGCAGCGGGAAGTCTTCCGCCGGCAGCATCCGAGATCGGGCGGCCAGCTCCGGCATCCCGCTGGCGGTCACCGTCTGGACGATGACCGCGATCGCCGCCAGCTGCTCCAGGTGGAAGTCCGCACGCCGTTCGCGGATCAAAGCTCTGCTCGAGAAGACCAGGGTCCACATCGCCACCAGCACGGCAGCCACGGTGGCCCAGATACTGAGGCGCATCTCCCATCCCATGAGACCATCCCAGCACCCCGGCTGACGATCCATCCGTAGGCGCACCGCGCCTACCCCACGGTGGTCTGGCCAGACCACCGTGCTACTCCCGGGCAGACCGGGACTGTCTCCAGGGGTCGGAGGGGGCCGAAATGTCTAACAAGGCTTTACCGTTGTCTTTTATAACCATGGACCGCTACGGTTTGGTCATGGAGATCACCCTCACCGTCCGCGACCCCGACCCCGCCTTCCAGGCCAAGCTCCTCGCCCTGCTCGCCGAACACGCCCCCGCCGTCACCCTGGTCCCCGATGATCGTTGGACGACGGAGCGAGCCCGCGCCTACTACGACCGCCTCCCACCCCGCGCCGCGCAGATCTTGCTCGCCCTCGTCCGCAACGGCGGCCACATCCCGGCCGACGACGTCCGGGTCGCCGGCGGCTCCCTGCGCGGGGCCACCGGCGCGTTCAGCCGCATTCTGCGCGAAGGCGCCCACGCCAACCCGCCCCGCTGGCCGGCCGCCCTGCCCAACCCCGTCCACCCCATCCATGTCGGCGGCTCGCTGGTCCGCTTCGACCTCGGCACTGCCGGGCCGAACGACTGCTTTCCCGTGTTCAAGGAAGCCCTGGCCAAGGTGGCCCGCAACGACGGGTCCAACCCCACAAGCCTCTGACCGCCCGGGCGGTGCCCCAGAGCCGTACGCTTGTGTTTCTCCAGCGTCGGTACCCCGACGTTCCGGTTGATGAACAGGCCCTCGTTCTCCGGGTAGCTGGATTCTGCGGCCACCGCAGCCTCGGTGAGTCGTTCCTGGAGCTGAGTGCGGAAGGCCGCCGCGTGCACTCGGCGATGATGCAGCTGTACCGAGAGGCCGCAGCCGAACGCGTCTTCGGGATTCTCAGCAATCAGAAGCGTCTCGAACAACAGCGGCAGACGCTCGGCCGAGTCAAGGCAGGCGCACGTCAGCACGGTCCAGTCGTGCCGTGCCAGCTCCGCGCGCACCAGTTCGCTGACACCCATCCCCATCCCGTCCTTTGACCAGCCTTCGAGCACCTCGCACAGCCATGGCCCAGCACTGGTCAACGTTCTCGGCCGAGGCGGACCGGTTCCGGATACCCGGGCAGAACCAGAATGATCAACAAGCGCTGGCACGCCCGGGACTTCAAGCGGGAGCGCCTGGTCGATCTGCGGCGCGCCGATCCAGCCGAGGATGCGTTAAATCCGGCCTGACGCCACTAAGGTGACGTCATGGCATCTCCATACTCCGATGGGGAGCGGGAAAAGGTTGCGTCGAAGCTTCCGCCGACTCTCCGCCAAGCGCTGAAGACCCGGGCTGCGCAGCTCGGCATCGACATGCAGGTTGCGGTGACTGAGGGGGTCGAGCAGTGGCTGGCCCGTGAGGCCGGCCAGGAAGCGGTGGTCGACACCGCGGGTTCGGACAGCTTCAACACCTGGTTGCCCGCCGGCTTGTACGACACGTTCAAGGCCGAGTGCACCGAGCGGGACATCTCATTCGCGCAGGGCATGGCCCAGGCTGTCCGGACGTGGGTGGATTCCCACCCGGCACCGCTCTCGGACCTGACGATCCCTCGGCAGACTCGGCGCTTCATCGTCTGCAACCAGAAGGGCGGCGTCGGCAAGACTACGGTGGCTGCCGGGCTCGCGCAGACGATAGCGCTGGGCCTGCCCGCGACGACGGGCGCATCCAAGCTTCCGGCTCTTCCCGGCCTTCGCACGCTGCTGGTGGACTACGACCCGCAGGGGCACCTCACCGAGCAGTTGGGCTGCAAGCAGATCGCGCCGGGCACCGAGAGCCTGGTGACGCACATGGTCGAACGCGAGCGCGTGGTCGGCGCGTTGATGGACCACGTCGTGCCCATCGCCCCTGACTTCTTCGACGACCGCCTGTTCCTGCTGCCGTCCTCGTTCGAGGCGTTCCTGCTCGACTCGAAGCTCGGCGGCGTCCGCGGCCCGCGCGAAGCTCTGCTGCAACGGGCGCTGGCCCCGCTCGAGGAGCACTTCGACGTCATCGTCATCGACGCCCCGCCGAACCTCGGCCTGGCGATGGACGCCGGCATCTACTACGCGCACCGCCGCAAGAACGAGCCGGCGGGCAACTCCGGCGTCGTCATCCCCGTCGAGGCCGAAGACTCCTCCGCCCACGCATACATGATGCTCGAGGGCCAGATCAACACGGTCTCCCTCGACTACGAGGTCGACATCAACCGTCTGGGCCTGGTCGTCAACAAGTACGACGTCCGCAAGGGCTACGTCGTGGCAAAGGCCCTGGAGGAGTGGCAGGGCCTTCAGGACCCGCCCGTGCTGAGCATCCTGCCCGACCTGAAGGAACAGCGGGAGGCGGTGCACGTGAAGCAGCCGCTGCTGCAGTACGCACCGGCCTCGACCCAGGCGCAGCGCATGCGCGAGATCCGTAGGAGGCTCGGATGAGCGTCGCCAAGAAGCTCGCCGGCGGCGGGTCCGCGTTCAGCAGCCTGAGCGCCGCCAAGGGCGGTGACACGGCGGCAGCGGCGGAAGCCCGGAGCGAGGCGCTCGGCCGCGCCCGCAAGGCGTCGAGCGTGCCGCTGGCCGATGTCGTGTTCAACCCCCGCAACCCTCGCAAGACCTACAGCGAGGAGGCGATCGACGAGACCGCGGCGAGCATGCGGGAGATCGGGCAGACGACCGCGATCACTGTGGTGTCGCGGATGGCGTTCCTCGACGCGCACCCGGACGTCGCCCAGGAACTGCTGGGTGACGCATCGTTCGTCGCCCTCGACGGCAACCGGCGGATCCGAGCGGCCGGCCGGGCCGGTCTCGAGAAGATCCGGGTCGACCTGCAGGATGATCTCGCGGCAACCTCGTCCGCGATGCTCGAGGCCGCGCTGATCGCCAACATCCACCGGGAGAATGTGCCGCCGATCGAGGAGGCGGAGGCGATCCAGGAGCTCCTTGACACCGTTCACGGAGGTAACCAGGCCGCGGTGGCGCGCCGTCTCGGGAAGACCGCGGCGTGGGTCGGCCAGCGGCTGGCGCTCCTTCATCTCGCCCCTGAGGTGAAGGAGATGGTGGAGAGTAAGGAGCTCGGGGTCAAGGAAGCCCGGAAGCTCGGTGCCGCGACCAGGGCCGGCACGCTGCCGCGCGAGGAGCAGGTCGCGAAGGCGCGCGAGGCACGGGACCAGCCTGCCCCGGTGACCGTGGCTCGGCCGCGCACGGAACCGGATGTAAACCCGGTTTACTCCCCCTCCCCCTCCCCCTCCGCCTCGTCCACCTCGACGGCGTCCTACGCACCGGACGTAAACCCGGTTTACACCGATGAGCAGACGGGCGGCACCGAACCTGCTGCCGGCACCGAGGGTTCCGGGATTCCGTCGGTCACGCTGACGGTCGACCCGAACGACCCCGCCGGCTTTGCCGTGAGCATCCGCCTGGCGACGACGCCCCGTCAGGCCGCCGCAGTGGCGCGGGCACTGATCGAGTTGTTGGACTCCGAGCACAACGCCGAGACGGTCGGCCAACCCGCTTGACGGCCTTCATGTAAACCCGGTTTACCTCGATGGCCAACCGCGGCGGCATCCCGGAACGATGGATGGGCCTGCACCCCCGAATGGTTTCGGGGGTGCAGGCCCATCCATCGTTCCGGGATGCCTGATCGCGACGGTCATAGAGGCCGACGGCAGGTGCGATGCGGAGGCCTAAGCCCCATCGGACACCACGTCAGAACGGATTCAAGTCGCGCAGGGTCTGGAGAAGCATGGCCAGGATCCGACGTGCTGCGGCACGCCGGTAGCCGTGCCGCGACCAGACCGCCGGCAGTACCACCCCGGCAAAGACCAGCAGTGCCAGCAGAAAGACCATCAGTTCGGTGCTCACCCTCGACTCCCTCGTGCCGCATTCGGTGCTTGCAGGGAGCACCTTCGGGCGATGCCAAGGCCCGGTTCCCGTACCGGGCCGAATCGGTATAGCTCCCCGATCGAGCCAGGCAGAGGCCTACGATGAGGCCAGCGGATCGGATGGATCCGGAACGTTCCGGGATGCGGGAGAACGGGAACGGTGGCGGAACACGCGCGGCAGCGGTTCACCGAGGCGCTGATCGAGGTCCATCAGGCAGCGGGCGCACCGAGCGTCGAACGCCTCGCCAAGGCCAGCGCCGCCCTCGGCGGACGACCGATCAGCAAGACGACCGCACATCGGCTGCTGAAGGGGAACTACCAACGCACGCCCGACTGGGACTATGTGGTGGCATTGCTGAACGCATGTCGCAGCTGCGCCCCCGAATCCCGTCCGGTGGCCGCTTCGCTGCTCGACTGGGCGCAATGGCAGCGTCGGTATACCGAGTTGGAGGCCCGGCTGGCAGAAGGGGTGTCCGTGCCACTCCCCCAGCCCGAACCGGCTGACGATCCTGACACGACTATCGCTCTGCAGGCCTACGCCCGCAGAGTGGCTGAGACCTACGGACGGCTTGACCTCGAGGTCCTGACACCGGACCACGACCAGGGCGAGCAACCGGTCGTGGAACTGCGCGAGGTTTTCGTCCCCCCTTCAGTGCGGGCTGACCCTCCCTCGGTGGAATTGCCCCGCGAGCTGATGCAGCGGCTGGTCGAAGGCGGGGAGCTGGCCGTGGGTCAACTGCCGCCCGGCCTGGAAGCGGAGCTTTGGGCCGAGCTGCAGGAGGCCTACCGGCAACGGCCCAACCGGCCCGTTCTTGAAGTCCTCACAGACAACGACATACGCAGGACCGTGCTCCTGGGCGACCCCGGGGCCGGCAAGTCGACGCTCGCTCACTTCCTCGCGCTGGCCCTGACGGGTGCCGAGGTGGAGGGCGCGAAAGCCCTGGAACCCCTCGCTGGACTCGTTCCCCTGGTGATCGAGCTCCGCGCTTACGCGCAGGAGCGGTGGCAGGGAGCCACGTTCGAGGCATTCCTCGAGCATCTGTCGGCCACCGAAGGCATGGCGCCGCCCGCAGCCGTTCTGAGCCCGATCCTCGAACATGGCGGAGCGCTGGTCATTTTCGACGGTCTTGACGAGCTCTTCGATCCGCAGATCCGCGCGGAAACCTCACGCCGCATCGCCGGCTTCGCCGCCCGCTACCCGCAGTGCCGCATCCTCGTCACCTCGCGGGTCATCGGCTATCACCGCGTCGTCCTCGACGGTGCCGGGTTCGCACACCACATGCTCCAAGACCTCGACGACCGCCAGATCGCCGCCTTCGCCCGCCGCTGGTACAGCACCGCTTGCCCCGGAAAGCCCGCTGAAGCTACCCGTCTATTCACCCGTCTCAACGACGCCATCACTCGCTCACGACCAGTCAGAGAACTCGCCGGGAACCCCCTTCTTCTGACGATCCTCGCCATCCTCGGCCGCCGCCAGACCCTCCCCCGCGACCGCCACAGCGTCTACCGACACGCCGTCACCGTCCTGGTGGCACGTTGGGACCGCGACGTCAAGCACCTCACATCTCACCTCCCGGCGGCCGTTGCCGACGCCCTTGACGTACTGGGCCAAGAGGAGCGACTCGAGGTCCTGCGACTGCTCGCCCGGCGTATGCAGGACGGCAAGGACGGCATCTCCGGCAATCACGTCCACGAGCAGGCCATCTACGAGGTCTTCCGGGACTACCTGGAGCTGTGCGACGTCTCCCCAGATCTGGCCCGGCGGGCCGCGCGTGCCATGGTTGACCAGCTCCGGGAACGCAACTTCATCCTGGCCCGCTACGGCGGCGGCGTGTATGGCTTCGTCCACCGCACGTTCCTCGAATACCTCGCGGCCGACGATCTCATCCACCGCTACGAACACGAACGCGAGTGGACTCCGCAGCAACTCATCGACGAAGTCCTCGCCCCGCGTGCGGTGGACCCGAGCTGGCATGAGGTCCTGTTGCTGGTGGCCGGCCAGCTCAGGGAACGAGACGCTGGCGCTCTGGTGGACCGTCTCCTTCGTCTTCACCGCGACCACTCCGGTCAGGACGCCGCCGATCTGGTAGTCCTCGCCCTGCGCGCCCTCGGTGAGGTGAAGAAGATCGGCTCCGTGGCCCAGCAGAGCCGCGATGCGGTCGACGCGATCATCGCCTGCCTCACCGAGCGCGGCGAGACCGACCCAACCACGATCGATTCGATCGTCCCCCACCTCGAGACATTCAGTTCTCAGAGGGTGGAATGTGAGCTGATGTCTGTTTCGTCGTTGTGGATGGAGTGGCTGTGCCAGGCGGCTACGGCCGTGGCAGGGCGAAGAGGCCCGGCTCGGGCTCGGTCAGGATGCCGCGCCCGGCCAGGCGCTTGAGCTTTGTCCGGACGTTGTTGATGTTGTTCGGCGTCAGGTCCAGGTCCGTCGCCCCGCATACGGCCCGCGCCCGTAGCGGACTGTCGGCCTCGGAGAACGCGGCCAGGATCTCCTGGTAGGCCGCCTTGTCCGGCAGTTCCGATCCGGCCGCCGACAGCGTGGGCGGGGTCGGCTCCGGCAGCTCCAGCAGCGTCTTGCGGGTGATCCGCACTTCCTCGGCAGCCCTGCCGAGTTCGTCCAGCATGGCGGTGAGCTGCGTGATCTGCGCGCGGGTCTGCTCTGCTTGCGCGACGATATCCCGTTCGCGCTCTTCCAGCCGTACCAACACCGCGCCGAGGGTGAGTTCCCCACCGGTCATGCGCCGCGCCAGGACGGGGTCGCGCTGCCGGTCAGCCGACGGGTCATCAGGTCGCTTATCGCCCAGTACACCCGGGACTCGGCCGACGAGGGCCGGTGCTCGTAGTCGCGTACCAGCCGCCGGTGCAGCATCAAGATCCCGTTCGTCTGCTCCACCCGCCACCGGATCGGCTGCGGGACGAACCCGGTCTCGGTCGGGTTGCGTTCGACGATCTCGACCTCGATGCCCACCTGCCTGCCGTGGTCAACGACGGTCTTCTTGAACCCCTGGTCCACCATGGCCTTCGTCACCGTGCCGGCAGTACTGGCGGCGACCTTGTCGAGCAGGGCTGTGCCGAAGGCGTTGTCGTGGACGGAGGCGGCCAGCACCACCACGGCGATCACCAGGCCCAGCACGTCCACGGCGAGTCCCCTCTTGCGTCCCGGCACCTTCTTCGCCGCATCGCGACCCGTTGTCTCGGAGGGCACCCCGGCCGCGGCGTGCAGGCTCTGGGTGTCGATCACCACCAGGCTGGGGTCGGCTAATCGGCCCCTCCTCTCGCGGACCTGCCAGCGCAGCAGGTCGTGAATGACCTGGTCAGTGCCGTCATCACGCCACGTGTAGAAGTAGTACTTCACCGCGCCGGCAGGCGGCAGGTCGTGCGGGAGGTAGTCCCACTGGCATCCGGTCCGGGACTGGTAGAGCAGCGCGTTGACAATCTCCCGCATCTCGTAACGGCCCTCGTGTCCGCTGACGGAGGGGTGCTGGGCCTTCCACGAGGTGATCACCGGCTCGACGAGCGCCCAGCGCTCGTCGGACAAGTCGCTCTTGTAAGGCTTGCGGTCAGTCACGCACCTACCTCAGCACGGCGCCGGCCCGGCAACGTGCCACAGACGGCGAGGCCACACGTTCAGGCGACGACAGAACGGATATCAGCTCACATTCCGCCCTCTCAGTGGGCCGGTCGCGCACGTGTCATGCAATGGTTCAAGATCTGGGGACAGGGACGATTCGCAGGCGCTGGCGCGAGCCTGCTCTGCGCGGTCCACGACGAACCCTCAACAGCTGCCGCTCTCATCGAGACCGCCTGGTCGCAGGCTGACCGGGTAGCAGCAGTCAGAGCGCTCGGTCGCTGGGCAAACCAGCCAGGAATCCTCGAAGCGCTGATTCGGCTGGCGGTCGACCACTCCGAACCGCAAGTCAGGGCAGCAGCCCTCGCGACCATAGCTGCGTTGCCGCTCGACGCATCCAACTCGGCGACCGTGGTCACCCTCCTGCAGAGCAGGGCAACCCGAGACCCGGCCCCTGGCCCTCGCCGCGACGCGGTGTGGTTGCTCGGCCGCGATCCCGACAACGAGACCTCCAGAGCCATCGTGGCGGACCGGGCGCTGCGAGACCCGTTCATCGCCGTTCGCGGGGCAGCGGTGAACGTGCTTCGCGACACGTGGGGCATCGATCGACACAGCCACATCATTCGTCGGGTTCCGGCTCAGTCACCGCAGAGCACGAAGAGGTGGTACTTCCCGACAGGCACCGTGGCCTTGGACACGGACGAACTCGTCGAGAAAGTTCGGAAAGAAGCGCCCAGGGCCCTGAACGCGTGGCGGAACGGAAACTTCGAACCGCTCGAATCCCTCATCCCCATGAGCTTCGGCATGTTGCGAGGCGGCCCGCTGCCCGCAGGGCTCGCCGCATATCAGCAAGTCTTCCGCACGTGGTTCGAGCAGCACCCCGCCGACTGGTCAATGATGGTCGAAGCGGTCGAAGCCGGACCTCGGCATCCGTTTCACGCGGTCGCCGCTGAGTTCGTCATCACCGTGAGCGACCCGCTCGCTGACCCCGGAGTGTTCGATCTCCTCATCCGTACGGCCACCAACGGGCAAGAGGTCCACCGGATGACATTGGACGGCCTCCGACGGTATCCGGCCGATGCCCCCCACCTTCGCGACACCATGCTGCACATCGCCACCCACAACCGAGTACCTGCCCACCGGCGCATCGCCCTGGAATGGCTGCTCCAACGCCGACCAACCGGAGTCGACTACGTACCTTTCCTACTCGAGCGCGCAACCAACGAACCCGACACAGAGGTCCGGCTTGTCGCCCGCCGCGCACTCGCCCTGTGGTGGCCGAACGACCCCCGCTGCGCCGCCCACTTCCGTGCGCTCGCTCCGCACGAGGACACCGTCGAGGAACGCTGGACACGGTTCCGAGGACTTGCGGCCACCGGCAGCACGGACACTGAACTCCTCGGCATTCTGGAGACGGAGCCGGACGACGAACTGCGAACCTGGATGCGTGGTGTGATCGAGCCTCACCGTGAGTCGGACCTACTCCGCCGTACCTTGCTTGCCTCCATCACCCGCGCCATGACTCGGCTCGCATCCTCGAACCTGATGAGAGCTGGACGGAAATGACTCTGCGCTGCTTCTGGCCTGGCCGCTGACGCCACGGGCCACTCGGAAGCGGGCGAGAAACGCGCCGAGCTGCTGTGAGCCGCGGATGACGGCACGGTGGCTCATCAGGAGGTGGAGGTAAACCCGGTTTACTCCCCCTCCGCCCTCGAATGCGTCCTGCGGACCTGCACCCGGTTTACACCAGGAGCAGACAGGTGCTGGCCCTGCGGCCGGTGCCAAAGGTTATGGGATCCCTTCGGTCGCGCTGACGGTCGATCCGACCGAGCTTGACGGCTTCGCTGTCAGCGTCCGACGGGCGACAACGCCCCGTCAGGCTGCCACGGCCGCGTAGCAACTGATCGAGTTGTGGGACAACGTCGATACGGCTGTCGAAGCTTGTTTGACGTAAACCCGGTTTACGCGGTCCCCAGCGCGGGCTCTCCGGGGGGAGGACGCAAACCGGGTCTACTCGAAACGGGCTGGCTGGGCTGTTGACCTCTGAGGCAAGCGGGCCGGCCCGGACCGCCTTCGACGCGCGGCTCCTGATGGCGCGCAAGCTAGAACCGCCAGAAGGCTGCACCCTGAGTTCCATGGTCGAGGCTTATGAGCTCGCCGAGCCACTGAGCGACAGCATCTGCGACTGATCCGTCAACGCCAGCATGCCTGGGGCGCGACACCCGGAGCGCCCTGGAACTCCGGAGCCCCTGAAGCCTCACGTTCTCCAGCAGGGCGAGGTCGTCGTCCGGCTGGGTCCGGTCCCAGGGTGAGCGTTGGCACCGGGAGACTCCAGTTCGTCCGACGCCACCGGCGCGGTGGTCGGTCCTGGTGGTGTCTTCTGGCCTATCGGCTCGGCGGCAGTGCAGCCGTCGCGGCGTCCCTGGCTGTCGCCAGCGCCTCGGTGAGCGACAGGGCAGCTGCGGAGGCCCTCTCAGTCAGCGCCTTGATCTCGCCGACCGCGAGCTCGGACGCCGCCGTCTCTGCGGCGAGGCCCATGAGGGCCTCGCCCCGCATTTCCAGCCGCTCCATCGCCTGCCGACTGGCCGCGATCCGGTCGACTTCCTGTGCCTGGCGGGCGTAGGCCTCCAGCGCGACGACCTGGTGCTCGACGTCGGAGCGCGCAGCCTCCAGGATGGCCAGCTCCCCCGCCAGAAACTCCTTGGAGGTCGGCGTCTCGTCGCTGCCGTCCATTCGGGCGCTGGCCGTGGCCCGGCTGTACCGGTGCAGCGACTGGGCGATGGACCAGATCTGGTCCGGCATCTGCGTGCGGTTAGCGGTGCCCAGGCCCTCCATGTCCTGGATGTGCAGCTGGGAGTGCAGGACGGTGCTCTCGGCCTGCTGCGCCCGGGCGAGGAGCGGGGCGGCGTCGCTCGTGAGCCAGCTCGGATGGATGTAGTGCCCGCGGGCTTGATCGAGGGCCCGTGCCATCCTGCGGCTGTCCGACACCCGATAGCCGAGCAGAGCAGCGGCGCAGACTACGCCGGCTGCGGCAATCATTGCCCCGCCGTTCTGGAACAGGTCGAGGGCCGAACGAATCAGGGTGGCGACCTGCTCCTCGCGGTGGCCGAGATCGGTGTCGGGGTACGCCGTGGGCTCACCGATCAGCCATTTGGTCATCCAGGCGGTGGCACCGACGCCCGCGCCTCCCAGCACAGCCTCGATGGACGTTCTCAGCACCCGTCCGCCCTCGACGTTCGTGACCGTCGCGTCGGCACCGGTGGCCAGCAACTCCGGTGTCTCCTCGACCAGGCCGGCGACCGCGCGCACGACCGACTCGGGTACGGCAGGGTCGAAGACCGGACGTACCACGACCTTCACGGGCTGGGCCTTTGTCACGGCGGGGCCCTTTCGCGTCGAAGGGTTTCGGTGGGACGAGTGGCCGGCAGGGGAGGGCTGCACGCCCGGAGGTTGTCGGTGATGAGCTATTGCTCGGCTCACGACCGACCAGAATGCTAGCGCTCACCACCGACAGCATCAGACCGCTTCCCGAGAACCTCTGCCTCACGGTGTTTGTGATCACTCGTCAGGTGCGGCCGCTGCGTCGCCGGCACGCCTCCCGCTGGCGGGCAACGTTGTGGCGGGTGATGAGGTGTCGGGATGGGCGGGCCCGAGGCCCAGAAACGCAGAAAGGGCTCGCACCGGCATGACGCCGGGGCGAGTCCTTCGCTGTTCTAGGTGCGTCTTACAGCAGCGCGAGCTGATTGTCGTCCGACTCGGGTCCGTCCTCGACGCGCGCGTCGGCGCGGGCCTCGTCGTGCTCCGGGTCGGCGCGGTCGCAGAGGAGGCGGCCGGTGGGCAGTTCGCCCCAGCCGCGACAGTCGACTGCGTCGTCGGCGGCTGCCTCCGGGCTGTCGTGGTGGGGGATGAACTCGTCCTCGACCGTGTCACCGCAGATGCTGCACTTGGCGGTCCAGCACAGCGTCGGGACGGCGATGCCTGCGCCCGAGCGGGCCGCGCCCTCGCGGCGCCAGGCGTAGCCGTGGTTGAGGACGACGGCGTAGCTGACGGGCTGGAGCGGGTGGCCGTCGTCGAGGTCGGCGGTCAGGGCGTTGTGCTCGGCGGCGGCCATGAGCGCGGTGGCGATGTCGGGCATCTCCAGCAGGGTGTTGGGGCCGGTGAGCCACAGTTCCCACTCGCGGGTGGGGGTACCGGGGCGCAGCCGCTGGTGGGGTTCGGTGGCGAAGAGGCGGCGGCGGGCAGCGGGGGACAGGTTGGGGGTGGTCATCTCGGGGCGTCTCCTTCGGCGGTGGGGCCGGCCCGCGGTGGTGCGGGCCGGCGAGGGAGTGCGGCGGGTGGAGGGGATCGGAGGTGGTGGGCTACAGGCTGTCGTCGGCCCGGACGTGCGGGGTACGGGTGCCGGGGTCCGTCCCGCCGGGGCCGGTGGCGGCCGGGACGAGACCGTCGATGCCGAGGTCCTCGCCGATGGCTGCCCAGTGGGCGTCGCTTGCGGCTGCCGGGAGGGGTTCGGCGTCGAGGTTCTGGAGGCCGAGGAGTGCGACCACGTCGCCGATGCTGTGGACCGGCGTCGGCTCCTGGCCGTCCTGGACGAGCAGGAAGCTGCGGGTGCTGTAGCCGTGTTGGTCGGCGGGGGAGGGCATGCACAGCAGGTGCGCGCCGCCGGGGAGCTCGCACGTCGCGGTGCCGTCTGAGCTGCCGGTCCAGTTTCCGGCCTCGGTGAGACTGCCCTGGCTGCGGTCGAGGCCGATGGCCGCCGTGGCGGCGCGGTGGGCGGCGTCGGCGGCGACGTCCTGGGCGAGCTGATCGGCCGTGGGTTCCGGGCCGGTCGTGGACAGGGGCGCGGCGGCGTACGGGTTGGGGGAGTAGGGGGTGGGGAGCAGGCCGAGACGCCGGCGCAGCGGGCGGCGGAGCTGGGTGGTGATCTGGTCGGTGGCGCAGGCGGCGACGCCGGCGGCGGCGAGGGCGAGGGCGGTGCGGGTCTCGGAGGGGCGGCCGTTCAGGGCGCGGTAGGTGGTGAGGCCGGTGGCGGCCGCGGCGGTGGCGGTGGCGACGTTGTCGAGGGTGTCGAGGATGGTGGTCAGCACGCGGGCGCGGGTGTCGGTCATGTCGGTCATTGAGGGGTCCTTCCGGGTCTCGGTCAGGGGGTGGGTTTGGCCGTGCGGGTGCCCGGGCTGGTGTGATGGCGGGTCAGGTTGAGGTGCGGAGCAGGAAGTCGACGGCGGCGCCGGGGGAGTCCTCGGTGCGGGTGGTGAGCGCGGCGTGTGCCCGTTCGTGGGTGATGTCGATGCCGAGGTGCTCCCGGGCGGCGCGGCGGACGTCGACCAGCGAGGCCGCGGTGCCGTGTTCGGCGACGGCCAGGTCGGCGGCGGCGAGGGTGAGGAGGTCTTCGCGTGAGGGTCCCGTGGGGGCCGCGTCGGTGAGGCGGGCGAAGGCGGACTGCCACTGGGCGGTGGCGCGTTTGCGGGCTGCGGCTGGCTGCTGCAGGTGGCTCTCGCCGATCCGGCCGCGTCCGACTACCCAGTAGGAGATCGGGACCTCGAGGGCTTCGGCGTACAAGAGCTCGCGGCGGGTGGACTCGCCGAGGTAGAGCTGGTCGTCGGTGACGACGAGGACTTCGTCGGCGGTGGAGATCTTCGCCAGGTGCAGGGCGTCGAGCCGGGCCTTGAGCTGCTCGGCGCCGGCGGGGTCGTCCCACAGCGTGTGGCGCTGGCGCATGTCGACGGCGGGTGCCAGGACCATGCGCCCGGCGACGGTTTCATGCAGCGCTGCCTCGGCCATCTCCTGCCAGAAGCGGGTGCTGCCGCAGATCGTGACCATGGGGGGCAGCAGGTCCCCGGACTCGGCGGAGTATCGGGTGGTGGACGGCATCGGCGTCTTCCGTTCGGGATGGGTTCTGCGGTGAGGTGATCGAGGGGCGGCTGGGCTGCGCTCCGGCCTGCCGCCGGCTGGTGCCGGGGCGGGTCGGGGCGCGCTGTCAGTTCCCGGTGCGGTGGTGGCGGATCTCGCCGAAGCCCTCGTCGGCGAGCTGCTGGCGGGCGTCGCGGCCGAGGCGGTGCGCGGCGCGCAGGAAGTCCTCGGGCACGCGCGCGTGGTCGGGGCGGGCGTAGTTGCGCAGCACCAGCTGGTCGAAGGGCGCGTCGACCAGGACCGCGACGGTGGGCCGGGCGAACTGGCGGGCCAGCCACGTCAGCTGCTCGCGGTGACTGGGGGTCAGGGAGCAGTTGTCGACGTAGGTGGTCTCGCCGCGGCGCAGCCGCATGGTGAGGATCTGCTGCTGCAGCAGGAGGGCGTCGGCTGTCGCCGTCTGGTCGCCGGGGCGGCTGACGGCGGCGCGCAGCCGGTCCAGCGATACGACCTCGTGCGCGGGGACTTCGCGCAGCAGCGTGGTCTTGCCCGAGGCGGGCGGGCCGATCATCAGGACGAGTGCGCCTTCGGGCACGGGGTCGAGGGTCGGGAGAAGAGTGACGGGCACGACGGCCTCCGGGTCAGTAGATGGTGAGGGCGAGCAGGGCAGCGGTCTGGGGGACGAGTTCGTCGGCGAGAACCCGCGCGGCGGTGCGGGCGGCGTCGAGGTCGGCCTGGTCTGCGGCGTCGCGGAGCGCGTAGGTGGCGCGCGCGGCTCCGTGGGCGGCGTCGGCGAGGGCCGGGGCGAGGACCGAGACCGCGACCAGCGGCGCGGTGATATCGGCGCGGGTGCGGTGGCTCTCGCTGCGCGCCTGCGCCTGCACCGTGTCGTCGGCGCCGGTCAGGCGCAGGCGCTCGCGCTGGTACATCGACCGCCGGTGTGCGGCGAGTGCGGTCGACAGGTCGGTGACGGCCCGTATCAGCTCTCGGCGTTGCTGCTGGGCGGTGTCGGCGGTACGGGCGTTCTGTGCCGCGCGGTGCTGGAGCAGGCCGCTGCTGAGTGTGGCGGCGATGGTGCCGCCGACGCCGACCAGGGCGAGGACGAGTTCGGCGGCCATCAGGCGCCGGCCGGGGAGGCGGTGGTGCGGGCGGGGCGGCGTCCGGTGATGGCTTCGGGTCGGCGGGACCAGCGGACGTAGTCGATGGCGCTGGCGACGTAGCGGGTGTTCATCAGACTGCTGGCGTTGTCGATCCGGTCGTGCAGGGTCTCCAGGCGGTGCCAGGCCAGACGAAGCTGTCCGATCAGCCAGTCCCGGTCGGCGGCGGTCAGGTTGGCCGCGGTGTCCAAGGCGTCGAGGCGGTTGGTGTCGTGGACGTTCGCGGCGAGGAAGCGGTCGACGCGCTCGGCCTCGGCGCGGGTGAACTTGTCGGCCAGGCTGGCGGCTTCCTCGCTCTCCCAGTTCTCGCGGTAGGAGGCGCTGGAGCGCTCCTGCAGCGCGATGGTCGCCAGCCGCCAGTCGGACTCGCCGCCCGTGAGGCTGTCGGTTCGGAAGGCGCGGCCGGGGCGGGCGAACGGCTGGTGCACGGTTCGGGCAGTCGAGGCGGTGTTGGTGTTCACGGTCTTCCCTCTGGTGGCGGGGTGTCGGCCGGGCGGCCGCGCCGTGCACCGCCGAGCCCGCTGACCGCACCTGGTGGGCGAGGCGGGCTCGGCGGTGGGCAGCGTCAGGGCCTGGACGGACGGTCAGGAGGGCTGGAGCGCGGAGTCCTTGGGCAGTGCGAGGAGGGCGGTCACCGCGACGCGGTTGCGGAGTTCCTCGGACGCGGTGATCGCCTCCAGCAGCGCCTGGCAGAGGGCGCGCTGGCCGGGGTCGGTTCGGTCCAGGTTGGTCTCGGCCGCAGCCGCGAGCCCGCACAGGTAGCCGACGATCTCGGCGCTCTCCTCGTGCAGGGCCAGAAGGCCGGGCTGGAACTCCAGCGGGCCGGTCAGCTTGCGCAGCGCGGCCTGGTGGTCGGCTTCGTCGCGGACTCGGGCGCGGTCGACGTTGTCCTCGAGCGCGGTGGCCACGTCGGCCAGGTCCAGCAGGGCGGAGTCGTAGCCGAGGCGGCGCGTGAGGCGGTCGGGCAGGAAGCGGAGCAGGAGCTGGCGCACGGGTTCCTCCTGGGCGGTGGTACTGGGTCGGTGTCCGGCCGGGCGGCCGCGCCGCGCACCATCGCGCCCCGCCGGCCGGGCCTGGGCGGCTCGGCGGCGGGTGCAGTGGTGGGCAGCGTCAGTGCCCGGACAGCAGGCGCACCACGCCGAGGGCGGTGATGCCGAGGACGATCAGGACGAGCGTGGGGGCGAGGCTGCGGGTGCTCTCCAGCTGCTGGTTCTGGGCCCAGATCGTGTAGGCCTTGGCCTGGAGGCTGAGGGCGGCGGGACTGCCGGGAGTGAGACCGGCGACGGTGGTCGACAGGGCCTGGTGCTTCTCGTAGAGGGCGGCGAGCTGTTGGTCGCGGGATGTCGCGAGCGCCAAGGTGACTGCCTCTCAGATGGTCGTAGGGCGGCGGCCGGTGCGGCCGCCGCCTGTGGGTGGTTGCGGGTCAGCTGCGGTGATCGATCGGGCTGCCGGGCCCGATCGGGCTGAGGGTCTCGGGGGCCTGGACGACGATCTGCGGGTGGACCTCGGTGCGGCTGACTACCAGCGGGCGCAGCGAGAAGGACAGGCCGCGCAGGGCGAGGGCTGAGGCGGCGGTGAGGGCGGCGGCGGTGATGCCGGCGGCGACGGTGCGGCCCGGTTCGGGGGTGGCGATCCAGACCATGGCGAGGGTGGCGGCCGACCAGCAGACCCACGCCGCGCGCCAGGTGGCGGCCTGGGAGACGGCGGCGACGACGGCGGTGGCCAGGCCGAAGGTCTTCCACAGGCCGTAGGCGGTGGCCGTGTCGAGCGGCTCGGGCAGGTGGGCGGCGAGGTAGGAGTGGACGGGGTTGGTGATGGTGGCCGCCAGGCCGTCGCCGGGGATGTGATCGGGCAGGTGGACCGCGCCGACGACGGCGGCCGCGGCCTGCAGGAGGATGCCGCCGGCGGTGCCGAGGACCAGGGCGGCGGTGGCGAACGCGATGAGGTAGGCGAGGACGCGCACCCAGCGTTCGGCGTCGTCCCAGTCCTCTACGGCGGCCACCAGGTCGCGGCGCACCTTGTCGAGTCGGCCGCCGGGGGCGGTGAGGTGGTTCAGCCAGCGGGCGGCGGCCTCGCGCAGGGTGCTGGGGCGTCGCTCGTCGGAGCCGGTGGTGGGTTCGGGCTGGTGAGACTGGTTCACGGTGGGTTCCTGTTTCGGGTCGGGTCTTTGGGTCAGTCGGTGGCGGTGTCGGGCTTGGCTACGGGGCCTGCGGGTTGTCGATTCGCTGCCAGACGGCGTGGTGGGGGGCTTCGGCGTCGTCCATGGCCTGTAGGAGGTCGGGGTTGACCTCGTTCGGCCAGGTGCACCACTGGTCGTCCGGGTCCGGGTCCGGGTCGGGGGCGGGCGGTTCGGGCAGGTAGATGCTCGGCAGGTCCGCCTCACGGTCGTCGGAGCCGGCCGGGTAGCGCGGAGCGGTTGGGCGGAGCAGGTCCAGCAGGTCGCGGAGGCTCACGGCGGATCCCTTCGAATGGGCAGGGCGGCAAGGCGCCGGATCGGTGGGGAGGGAGCTGCTCTCAGGACGGGTCGGGTCGCAGGATCACGGCCGCCCGGGGGCAGCCAGGGTTCACCTCCACTCGGTCGGTGACGTGGAGGGACGTGAGGGCCCGGCCGCGTCGTGCGTGGCCGGGCCGGGGTCGTGTCGGTCAGGAGCCGGAGAGCCGTACGGGCATGACGACGTAGCGGTAGGGCTGTTCGGCGATGTCCAGGTCGTTGCTGCTGGTGCGTGCGGTGATCGTGGCCGGCTTGTGGCGGTCGCCGAGGTGCAGGACGACCTCGGTCGCGCCGCAGGCCTTGATGCCTTCGGAGAGGAAGCCGGGGTTGAAAGCGATCTGGTAGCCGTCGGGGAGACCGTCGACGGTCACCTCGACCAGGTCGCGGCCCCGGGCGTCGTCGCCGGAGCCGGCCTCGATGCGCAGCAGGCTGCGGTCGACGGTCAGCAGGACGGGGGTGTTGGCGGTGGCGACGCGCTGCACTGTGGCGGTCAGTTCGGCGGCCGGCGCGGAGACGGTGCCGTCGGCCGGGGGGACCATGGCGATGGCGTTGGGAAATTCGCCGGCCAGGGTGCGGGTCATGAAGGTGGAGTCGGTGCTGGACCATCCCCACAGGTCGTTGCCGTGGTGGAGGGTGAGCGGCCGGTCGGTGTCGTAGGCCCGGGCCAGGTCGCCGAAGACCTTCGCAGGGATCAGCGCTTCCAGCGGCTCGGGGTGCTCCCGGCCGGTGGCCGGATGGACGGTCAGGGTGCGGTGGCCGATGCGGTAGCGGTTGGTGGCGACCATCGCGAGCTGGTCGCCGTTCAGGGTGACGCGGACGCCGGAGAGGACGGGAAGGGTGGCCTCGGTGCTCGCGGTGAAGGCGACCTGCGCGACGGCCTCCGCCCAGGATTCGCCGTTGACGGTGGCGACGGCGGGCGGCAGGGCGGGCAGCGACGGGTACTCGTCGACGGGGAGCAGCGGAAGGGTGAAGCGGGCGGCGCGGCAGGTCAGAGTCAGCCGCGTGTCATCGGCCTCCAGGTCGACGTCGGCGCCCTTGGGCAGGCGGCCGCAGATGTCGTGAAGCAGCCTGCCGGGGACCAGGATGCGTCCGTCGTCGACGATCTCCGCGTTGACGCGGTCGGTGGCGTAGACCTCGTAGTCGCAGGCGGCCAGGTGGAGGCCGTCGGGGGCGGTGCGGATCAGGATGCCGGCCATCACCGGCACCACGGGGCGGGCGGCGATGGCGCGGGCGGTGTGGGTCACGGCGGCGGTCATGTGCTGGACGGGCAGGCGCAGCTTCATCGGGCTGCCTCTCGGGTCGGTGAGTGCGGGTCAGGCAGTGAGGGCGGCGAGCTGCTCGCGCTCGTCGTGGGTCGGCTCGCTGTACGGGACGCAGGAGCCAATGGGCTTGCGGGGCAGACACACGTGGTGGTGTGCCTTGTGGTGCGGCGTCGCTCTCCATAGATGGCGGCAGAACATGCGGTGTGACCGCGTTCTGGCCCTGCTCTCGCCGCGGCCTTCCGTTCCGTGATGAGAATCTCCGGAAACGGCCAGGGCTGCTCCCGATTCCCCAGCTCGTTGAGCCTTGAAGCGAGTGGGGAGGCTTGGCGAGCGAGGGCCGCGGGGCCGCCCGTCCGGTGAGTGTTCGGCCCGGCCTGGCCCGTCAAGGGCGCCTTCGGCATCGCTGACGCGATGGGCTCCGCCCACCCTGGACCGGCCAGGCCGGCCCTGGAGCGGTCTGACTGCCGGGCGGCCCCAGAGGTCTGGCGTTCCCCCAGGTCAACCGCCCGCAGGTGGGGAACCAAGGTGAGCAGGTCTGGCCAGCGCCCGAGTCCGGGGTGGCCGTTTTCAGGAATCGCCATCATCCGCCGGTGAATGAAGTGCTCGCGGGGCGGGCCCGCAAGGGGCGTGACGATCAGTCCTCGCCGTCGGCCTCGTACGCGCTGCAGGCGGGGTATTCGGTCTCCATGAGCAGGCAGGTGCCGTAGTCCGCGGCGTACTCGAGGACCAGCTCGTCGACGCCGTCCCAGCCCTCGACGACGGCCATCGCGGGCGCGTACGCGGGCAGGTCGGCGAGCACCTGGGCGAGGTCACCGGCGGTGAGGCCGTCCGTCTCAGCGCGCTCGGCGGCGGCCGCGATGTCGGGCGCGGCACGGGGCAGGTCGAGGGGCAGGGTGTCCGGGCCGGGCGAGGTCGAAGTGGTGTGCAGGACGAGCGCGCCGTCCCAGGAGGCGGAGCGCACCGGGCGGCTGTCGAGGCAGTCCCCTTCGGGGACGGCGAGCAGCACGGGCAGCCGCTCCGGCAAGCCGACCAGCAGCTGGGCCAGGTCGCCGACGGTGAGGCGGGCGGCGCTGTACGGGGTGCCGCTGATCCGCCAGGGCGCGAGGCGGTCGACCGGCAGGCGGCTGTCGCCGGCGTGCTGCACGGCGCGGGTGATGGCGGTGGTGACGGCGGTGCCGACCGAGTCGGGGTCGGACGGGTCGGCGGTGACGGTCACGGTGACGCTCACGGGGATTCCTCCGGATCATCGATCGGGCGGGGTGGTGGCCGGGTGGCCGGTGACGTCCCGGGACGCGCGGCGCCCGCCCGGCCGGGGTCGGCGGGGCGGGCGTGGGGCGGGCCCGGGGCGAGGTGGTCAGCCGGTGTTGTTGGTGATCGAGCCGCGCCACCCGGCGCTCTGGCGGCCGATGGTGGTGGTGTGCTGACGGTGGACCAGGGCCAGGACAGTGCCGGTGGCGCTGGCACCGTCGCCGCTGGCCGCCGTACCGGCGGTCGCGGTTCCGGCGGTTAGGGAACGGAGCTTGCCGAGGAGGGCCGCCGCCCCAAGCATCACCAGGCCGACGAGGATTGCGCACCATTTGAGGAGGTCGCCGAGTTCGTCTGCGTGTGGGGCGACGGTGGCGACGGCTGCGCCCAGCATCCACACCGCGCCGCCCGCGGCCAGCGAGGCGATCGAGCCGTACAGGAGGTACTGGCGCACCGCCAGCGGCAGTCCCTGCTCGACGGCCGCGCCGACCACCGGGGCAGGGGCGGGGGAGAGGTTCGCGGCGGCAGGCTCGCGCCGCTCGGCCAGCCGCTTGCCCATGGCGTCCAGGTGGCCGGAGACGTCGAAGACCGGTACGGCGGTGGCCTGGCCGTCCACGATTGCGGGCACGCACGTGGCGTCGCCGCTGTCCGGATTCAGCGGCACGGCGACGAGCTGCCCGTCCATGGTCGTCGTCGCGTAGCCGCGCTCCAGGAGGATCACGGCCGGCGAGTCGACGGGATGGCTGCTGCCAAGGTCAGGGGTCATTTCTGCTCCTTGAGGGGGCTGCGGGTGAGCGGAGGTGGGCCGTTCTTGGGCGCGACAGGTGCTGCCGTGCCCGGGTACGGACGCCGGTGGCGGGTCGCGGGAGATGAAGGCGGGACCCTGCCCTCGGCGGGGCTGATCGGTCGAACTCCTGCCGGCCGGGCTGCCGGGCGGCATGCTGGTGCGTACTGGAGGGGAGTTGCTGTGGGCTGGCTTTGGGATTCGTCGCCACGGGTGATCGAGTTCGACGCGGTGATCGACGAGGACGGGACGATCTGGAACGCGTTCACCGACGACGACGGCGTCCTGTGGATCGAGGACTTGGACGAGTCGCTGTCGGTACGGGTGACGGGCGTGATCGTCGGCAACCAGATCCTCGACGCGTGGGTACTCGACGACGGCACGCTGCGCATCGCTGGCTGAGAGCCAGAACGGGCGTCAGGGCTGCCGGCCGCGCCGGTAGGGCCGAGCCGGTGCGCCGTGCCGTCCGCCAGAGCCGCGAGCACCGAGAGGGGCATCGGGCGCTGATGGACAGCAGAGCGCACCGGTCAGACCGGCGCGCCGTCCTCGAATGTCCTCAGTAGCCTGGCGGCGGCGTCGTCGGTGAAGTGCCGGGTCTCCTCCCAGAGGCGGCCGCCGTATTCGGCGGGTGCGTACTGCAGTGTCATCTCGCGAAACCGGTCCTCTTCGTCCGGAAGGTCCTCGTCGACCTCGCCGGTGTCGAACGCGAGGAGCAGATCGGTGAGCTGCTTGGCGGTCAGGTCCCGCAGGTCGCGGTAGTCGGAGCCGTCGTCGGTGACGAGGGTGAGGGTGACCTCGGTCAGGTCCTCGTCCGCGACGGCGGCGCCCTCCTCAGTGCTGAACTCGGTGGTGGTCACGGTGTGCTCCGTTCTCGGCCCGTCCGGGGCCGGGTGAATGGGGGGGCGGGGATGGCCGGGGCGGGCGCGGGCTTCTGCTGCGCCCCGGCCCTGGGTTTGGCCGTCAGCGCCGGATGGCTGCGAGGGCCTGGTCGACGGTTGTGATGGTGCTGCGGCCCGCGGTCTTGCCACCGCGCTTCGGGGCGGGCTCCTCGTCTTCGTCGTCGGGGTCGTCGCCGAACTCGCCGGGCTGCGGAGGCAGGGACCAGTCGAACAACAGGCTGCGGGCCTCGAGTTCGCGGGTTTCGTGTGCGGTGAGGTCGTAGACCTCGGCGGAGAACAGGTCGTCGATGCCCTTCCCGAAGTCTGCGAACAACGTGCGCAGGACCTCGGGCTTGCGCCCGGGAACGGTCCAGCCGACTCCGCCCGTGTTGGAGTCGCTGGGCGGCTCGGCCTCGCCGGCCAGGATCCGCTCGATGCGGCCTCCCGCCTCCCTGGAGAACGAGCGAGGCAGCGCGTCCGGGATGTACTCCAGCGCCACGCCCAGATCCTTGAACGTGGAGGTGATGTCGCCCGGTGCGAGCTTGAGGAGGACGGGGATGCCGTTCTCGCGGATGTTCTTCAGCATCAGCGACGGGAATCCGTGCTGGACCTGCGCGGACTGGCCGGCGATGACCTCGCCGATGCCGTACTTGCGGCCCTTGACGGACACCTCTTGGGCGAGTGCGGAGATCTCGTCTCCATAGTCCGGGTCGGCGGCCGCCGACAGGAACTCGTCCTGGAAGCATTCCAGCGGCCGGTAGGGGCAGCCGGGCAGCTTCGGGTCCCAATCGTGGATCTTGCCGTCGGACCAGGCCATGGTGCCGCGAATCTCCATCAGCGCGATCAGCGCCCGCAGTTGACGCAGCATGTACAGCGCGCCGACGCCGTAGCGGGCGCAGTGTGCGCCCAGCAGCGGCGTCTTCTCGTCCGGGGCTTCGGTGCCCAGCCACAGCACGGCGCCGAAGTTGCTGTAGGCGGCCATCACCAGCGCCATCAGTTGGGTCTTGCCGCCGCCGGACGGGGCGACGACCAGGACGTGGGCCGCGCCGCGGTCGGTGTAGACGCGGTTGAGCGCGGGCTGGCCGTTGGCGAGGTAGCCGGTGGTCCACCAGCCGTTCTCGTCCGGGGTGAGGAGGGCGCGGGTGGCCGGGTAGACCTTGCTGAGCGGAGAGTCGTCCCACACCGCCACCAGGACGCGCCGGCCGTCGACGGTGGCGAACACCCGGCCGTCGTCGTGGCTGGCTCCCATGGCCCGGGCCAGGGCGACGGGGTCGATGCGGGGCTCGCCCGCGGAGTCGGGCAGTTCGGCGATCCAGTAGCTCACCTGCCGGTCCTCGTCGCGGCGCTTGCCGATGAACCGGGAGCCGGGGATCGCGTTCGACGCGACCTGGTCCTCCCACCGCTCGGCTTCGGTGGGGCTGGTGCGCCGGCGCTTGCGCTCGTCGGGGATCACCTGGACCTCCCGCCAGCCGGGGCCGCTCTGGCGCCCGGCCATCGCCGTGGCCTCCAGGAGCACCACGTCGCTCTCGTTGACGGCGAACGCCGCGGCGACCGCGGCCCGGGTCAGGCCGCCGCCGATCGGGCGGCCGCGCTCGCTGGAGCGCAGCAGCATGGTGAGGTCGTGCGGCTTGCCGACGTGGGGGTGGGCGGCGGCGACGTGGGTGTGTCCCGCGCCGCCGGCGCTGCGCCACAGTGCCCGCACGTCCGCGCTGAACCGGTCGGTGGCGTCCAACGGGTCCAGCACCTCCACATCCCGGGCCGGTGCAGGCGGCGGCGCGGTCAGCGCCTTGGCCTCCGGCGCGGCGGCGACGGCGGGCCGGTTGCGGCGCAGGGTCTTGGAGAGCGGCGCGACCGCGCAGAACAGCAGCCCCCAGCCGCCGGCCATGGCGGCGTCCCAGTGCCAGCCGGAGATGTTGCGGGCGGCGAGGTCAACAACCCCCGCCGTCAGCAGGGGAGACAGGCGCACCAGCCACAGGCCCTCGCGCCTGGCCCGGGCCGCGACGACGGCGAGGGCGGCGGCGACACCCACGCCTTCGACGGTGGCGACGGCGACGCCGAGCGGGTGGTGCGGGGGGAGGCTGGCCGCCATGCCCAGGACGGGCGCGGCGGCCAGGTACACGGTGCGCTCCAGCCTCGTCACGATGGCGGCCACTGGCGTACTCCTTGTCGAGAGAGTGGAAGGGGCGGGCCCGCCGTGTGCGAGCCCGCCCCTGGGTGGCGGTGGTGGATTTCCCGGTTCTTCGCGGTGCTACTGGAAGAAACCGGGCTTGGGGGTGCGGTGTTTGCGGCCCTTGCGGACGTGGTGGAGCGGCCCGTACATGCGGGCGTGAGCACGTTGCACGGCGACGGCGGCGTTCGCGGCCTGCTGGGCGGTCTCGAGCATCTGGCGGACGGCCGTGGCGGCCCGGTTCTGCTCCTTGGCCACGTCTTGGGTCATGTCCACGAACTGGCCGTCGACCTCGGCGTCGGCGAGGTTGACGGCCAGCGCGGACGCCTCGTCAGCGGTCCTGCGGGACTTCGTGTCCAGGCCCTCCAGGTCTTGGACGGCCTTCTGCATCGCCGCGCTGAAGACCTTCAGCGTGTGCTGCACGGCCTCGAAGTCGTTGCCGCTGTCGTGCGTAACGCTCCGGGGCGGGCGCCCCCTTCCGGAGTACACGGAGGCCGTCTTGGTCCCGGGTACGGCGGGCAGGCTGTTGGTCTGGTCACTCATTGACCGTCCCTCCTGTCGGCTCGGTAGTGGGTCACTCGTGGTGGTGGACGGCTGCGGACGCCTGCTCCACGCCGCCTTCGCGCATGGCGTCGAGGTCTTCCTGGTAGATCCGCGCGACGTCTTTCGCGGTTTCCTCGGCTTTCTGTGCGGCGGTGTGGACGGCGCGGGCCAGGCGGTCCGCGTTCACCGCGGTGCTTTCGGACATCGCGGCCAGGGCGTCCAGGAGCCGGATCACCTTGCGGTCGAGGTTGTGGCTGCCGCCGAGCTCGGCGCACATGCGCTTCAAGCGGTGCGCCCAGACGGTGAGGTTGTCCACCGCGTTCTGGACCTTCTCGGCGTCCTGGGCGGAGTTGACCTTGATGTTGGCCATCGTGATCAGGAACTCGCTGAACGTCACCTCGGTCTGGTGCTCGCGGGCCATGCGCTGACTGGCCGAGCTCCAGGGCCTGCCGGGCAGCGGCCCGGCGCCCGCAGCGCCGGCGGTCCGGACGGCGCCGGGTTGCTCGGAGTGGGACTCGGGGGCGGGGTCCGCCGCGGCGGACCCCTTGGCGGTCAGTTCGGGCACCACGATCTCCGCGTCGGGGACGTCGTCTTCGCTCTCCGCCGGGCGGCGGGGAGCCATGTCCGGGTTGCCGGCGGACACCGTCTCCGGCTCCGGGTCCGGACCGGGGCCGGGCGGGTGCTGGTCGGAGACGTTTCGCAGGAACTCCCGCCAGCCGTCTCCCGTCCCGGCGCCGCCGTCCGTCTCCTTGTCGGCCCGGTTCGTGTCGTGCAGCGTCCGCAGGAACTCCGTCCAGCCGTCCCCGGTCTTCGCTCCGCCGAACGCGTCGTCGGCTCCGGTTTCGGCCGCGTCGCCCGTCTCCGGCCCCGACCCGGTCCCGGTTTCGGGGTCGGCCCCCGGCACCGTGCGGCGGTCCTTGTCCTTCGTCAGGTCCGCCTCCGGACCCGCCGTGCCGGGTTTCGGGTCCACACCCTCGGATTTCGGGAACGCCTCCTCCGATTTCGGGCCCGACTCCTCGGGCTTCGAGGGCGCGTCCTCGGGCTTCGACGACGCCTCGTCGAGCTTCGCTTCCGCCTTGCGCCTCCACCCCTCCAGCAGCGCGCGGGCCAGATCCACGCGACTCGACCCGGACTCCTCCGCCAGCTTCTTGCGCCGCTGCTTTCGGGCGTAGTCGTCGTCGCGGACACGCTCGCGGTGCGCGCGGCCGGAGTCCCGGTCCTTGGTGCGGTCGGCCAGGTCGGCGCTCTGCCGCGCCGCCCTCCGCTCCTGGCGAGCCTGGGAACGCTCGGCGGCGGCCCCGGACCACGTACGGGGGCGCTCACCACCGCTCGAACCGCCGCGGGCTGCGCCTGCGCCACCGGACGGCCCCGACTTCCCGGACGGGCCCGGACCGCCTGAGCCGTGGGAGCCGCCAGAGTGGTTCTGGCGGCCCGTCAGACCGCCTCCCGCTCCCTGAGACTGGCCGCGTGGCCCGAAGGGCGCAGAGGGCCCCTTGGGCGTCTGCCGGTGGCCTTCGGAGTGCCGCTCCCCCGGGCGGTGGTGCGCGCCGCCCCCGTCACGGCCGCCACCGCTTCCGGAGCTGCGGCCGCCCAGCGGGCCGCTTCCCGGGCCGCCCGAGGACCCGCGGTTGGCGGGTCCCGGGCCGGACCAGTGGCCCGCGTTCGCGCTGCCCGGTCCCTTGCCGCCCGCGGCCGCCGAAGCATGGGCGGCGCGCGCGCCCAGCTGGGCCTTGCGCAGCTCGTTGTGCTGGGCCAGCAGGCCCATCTCCCGTTCGGTCTCCGCGTTCAGGCGGGCGACTTTGTCCGCGACCTGGGCCTCCCGGAAAGCTGCGTTCTCGTCCCGGTTCTGCCGCGCGGAATCCACCAGGTGCTGCAGCCATTCGGAAATGACCTCGGCGAAAGTCCGGCGCTCCGAGTATTCACCGTATTCCGATTCGTCGTATTCGGTTTCGCTTTCCTCGTATTCGCTCGCCGTGCCGGCCGGGGCGGGAATCGGCTCCGCCCGGAATGCGGCCGGTTCGGGTGGCTGGGGAGCGGCGGGGATTTCCGGCGCCCTCGCCGTGGTGTCCGCGGCGCCGCGCGCGGCGTCCGCGTAGCGGGCCGCCGGCGGAGGCACGTACGCCTCGCCGGAGCGCGGAAGGCTGATCACCCTCCCCTCGGGCTCGGTCCGGTCGCTGTCGTCGGGCACACCTGCTCCTCTCGCGGATTTGACAGACAGTGGGGGCCTCGTGCACGCGTGCACGCGTGCACGGGTGCACGCGATACGCACGCGCGAGGCCCCGCCGACGCTCCGCCGGGGCCTCAGTGGTGACGCAAGGTCACATCGGGGGGTGGCGGGTGGTGACGTCGTGCGCGTAGCGCAGCGTGTCGTTCCAGATCGTCGGGTCGCCCTTCGCGCGTTGCTGCAGGGCCGTCAGGAACAGTCGGCACACCAGGGAGAAGCCGTCCCAGACCTCGCCGCGCCCGGCCCGGTCCTCCTCCACCAGCTCCTTGCGCAGGCGGCGCAGCCAGTTCTCCGCGCCGCCTTTTCCCTCGCCACGTGACTGGATCGCCGCCGTTTCGCTGGCGCTGTAGAACTCGCGCCGGTTTTCCGCGGCTCTTTCGCGGGAGGTCAGCGGCCGCGTCATGCCGGCCGCTTCAGGTCGAAGATGCTGCGGGGTTCAGTGTAGCCCGTTTCCCCCATCCTGGGGGAGTTCACGGAATTCTGGTCGGTCGGCGCGGAATTCGGCTTCTTCTTGCTGTTGGTCTTTTCCAGGGCTTTCGCGGCGCGCTGTTCGGGCAGTGCTTCGACGCGCCGGTCGTGGGCGATGCGCCGCAGGGCCGAGCGCTCCAGGGCCCTGGCGGCCGCCTCCAGGCTGCGGATGCTCTTGGCCAGCTGGCGCTCGACGGGCAGGGCCCGCAGGCGGGCGTCGAAGCGCCGGTCGCCTGCGACCGTCGTCTCCCGCAGCACCTGGCTGGTCTCCTGGCCGAGCAGGGCCAGGGAGGTGCGCAGGTCGCTCAGGTGACGCACGAGGTTGGCGGTGTACGCGGCGAACTCTTCCGGGTTCTGGGCCGTGTACCTGAGCCGCGCACGGTCGTCGGGGGTCGTCATGGGGTTCCTCCAGGGGGTTCGGGCACGGCGTGGCCGCGGCCTGGACTGTGCGGTGCCGACCCGGGCTCCGGCCGGATGTCCGGGTCTAGGGTGATGCTCGGCGCTTCGGCGCCTTCGGCGGTCACCAGGGCGATGTGAGCGTCCTGGTGACCACCGGAGAGGCCGCTGCTCGGCAGCGGAGCCGCTCAGGGCTGGTAGCCCTCGGCGAGCAGCTGCGCCGCCTCCTGCCGGTACTCGGAAGCGGTGGCGGGCGAGGAGACCTCCATCTCGCGCTGGATCGCGGCCAGCGGCAGCGCATCGGGGTCCCCGCCGGCGTGCACCAGCACCATGCGGGCGACCTTGCGCACCGCTCGCTGACGCGGCGTCAACTTCGCCCGGTCCTCCGCTTCGACTGCGCGCCGCTCGATTTCGGCAGCGGCGAGCCGCGTTTCGGCAGCAACCCTCTGCGCTTCGGCGGCAGCCACCTTGGCCAGCTCCGCGGAGGCGAGCAGCGACTCCCGCTCCTCGACCTCCTGGGCCGCGAGGCGCCGGATTTCGGCAGCAGCCCTCCGCGCTTCGGCGGCAGCCACCTCGTTTTCGGCAGCGAGCCGGTCCGCTTCGGCGGCGCTCTGGCGGGCCGCGGCGACGGTCGCCGTCTCGACGGCCTGGTCCTCGGCGGCGGCGATCCGATCGGCTTCCTCAGCCTTGCGACGCTCCTCGGCGGCGCGCCCCGCCAGCTCGGCCGCCCGCAGGTCCGCGGCCGCCGCGTCCTCCCGCTCAAGGGCCTCTTGGCGTTCGGCGGCGGCAGTACGGGCCCTCGCCTCGGCGACCAGCGCCGTCTCCAGCGCCGCCTCCTCGGCCTGAGCGGCCCGCTCGGCGGCAGTGACCTGCGCCTTCGCGTGGGCGCGGGCCTGCCCGGTCTCACCCTCGACCTCGGCCTTCACCTTCTCCAGATCGCCCTCCGCGCGCAGCGCCTCGGCCGCGGCCCGCTTCTCGGCGATCCTGCGGCGCGTATCCGCCTCGCGGTGCCGGCGCTCGGCCTCCTCCGCCCGCTCCTCGGCGGCCCGCTCCTGGTCGGCGGGCATCGCCAACGCCTGGGCGACGGTGTAGCCGTACGGCGCCATCTTCATCGGCAGCAGCTCGTCCTCTTTGGCCGCGCCCAGGTCACCGCCGTACTTGCGCTTGAGCCACAGCTCATACGCGATGAGCTCCTGGTCACGGCGGACCATCTCCGGGTAGGAGCGCACGTCGTACAGGCGCATCCGCCGAAACATCCGCCCGGACTTGAGGGGAGACAGCACCCACCGCTGCGGCGGAATCCCGTCGGAGGCGGTGCCCGCCTCCAACTTCGCCTTGCGGATGACCAGGCGGCGGGCCGCCTCGACACCGACGACGAACAGGGCGGGCATGACGCCGTGGGCGACCGCCCTGACCGGGTTGTCCAGGATCGAGCCCTCGGCCGCGGCGTTGAACCAGATCGTCGCGGCGGTCATCACGTGCGCGGCCAGACGCAGCGCCGACCAGGGCGTTCCCTTCCGGATCATGTAGAGGTCCAGCGCCAGGAACGCCACGATGGAGGCGTCGACGCCGACCGGGAACCAGTGTGCGAGGCCCTCGGAGAAGCCCCAGTCGCGCTGGGCGACGTGGCGCAGCGTGTCGTAACTCATCGCGAAGCCGATGGCGCCGACCAGGCCGCCGCCGCCGGCGGCCAGCACCGACAGCGTGCCCATCAACAGGTTCCGCTTGGGACTGGCGGGCGTCTCCGAAACCGCCCACGGCGCGTCCGAAGCGCTCTGGGGCGCTCCCGAAACGAAGGTGTCCGGGACCGAAACTCGGCCCGGCTGGGGGCGGATGAGGGTAGTGGGAGCCGCCGTCGGCGGCGGTTCGGTGAGCGTCACGATGGCCTCCGGAGGGCTCGATTCAGGTGGGTCCGAAACGGCGGTGGCTGCTCCCGAAACGCGATCTTGCGTCTCCGAAACGGCCGCCGCCGAGGTGAAGCGGAGGTGAAGCAGGGGGCGGGCGGATCCGAAACGGGCCCTCGGTCAGCCCGAAACGGGGGCGGCGTCGGCGCGGGCCGGACCCGGGCGGCGAGACGCACCGTCCTCGACTGCGCCCTGATCCCCGGTGTTCTGGGGGGTGTTGGCGAAGTGGTAGGCGATGCGATTGCCGTCGAGGAGTTCCAGCAGGGCCGGCAGGTTGGCCACCGGCTCGCTCTCCCAGGGGCGGCTGTCGATCAGGCGGACCTGCTCGAACTCGGCGTGGCCGTGGGAGCGGATGGTGTGGAGCTTGGCGTGGCCGGGGTGGTAGTACAGCCACCGGCCGGCGCCGAGGTAGTGGACGGCGCTGCCGTCGGGGTAGCCGCTCCACCGCCCGGGGAGCGTCAAGCCCAGGGAGTGCGTCGGGTCCAGGTGCTGCTCGGCGTAGTCCGCGGCACGACACACGGCCTCCTCGCGCACCGCGGCGTCGACGTGCCGCAGGACCGCGGCCACGTCGCCGTCGATCGGAGCCTGCGGGGGCTCCCAGCCCGCGGTCTGCACGGCGAGGTTCGCCGTGGCGTCGGCCAGCTCGCGCTCGACGGCCAGCAGACGCAGACGGCCCTGGCGCAAAGCCCTGGTGCGGATCAGACGGAACACGTGTACCTCCTCATGGTCGGTGACGGCGCGTCGGGCACCGACGAACACCGCCCGTCCCGCGCTCCGGCAGTCCGGACGCGAGGCGGGCGGCGAACGACAGCAACCGGGCGATCAGCGGGTGCCGGCACGCTTGCGGGCGGCGCGGCGCTTCATCGCGCGCCGCTCGTCCTCGCTCATGCCGCCCCAGACGCCGGCGTCCTGCCCGCTCTCCAGCGCCCACTGAAGGCACTGGTCGCGGACCTCCAGGGGGCAGAGCCGGCACACAGCCTTGGCTGCCTCGATCTGCAGCAGGGCCGGGCCCGTGTTGCCGATCGGGAAGAACAGCTCGGGGTCCACTTCGTCGCGGCACACCGCGCGGTGGCGCCAGTCCATGGCGGCCTCCTTCTTGTCTTCTGTGTCGGATGGTCAGGCGGTGATGACACCGTCCGCTCCGCGCCGGGATGCTGGCGCGGAGCGGACGGCGAGCGATGGCAGCCGGACCGTCAGAGGCGGTTGGGCTGCACGTCGAAGAAGAGGACGATCGCGCTGGCCAGCTCCGGCTGTCGCTGGGCCGCGATGGCGAGGAGCTCCTGGTAGATCCCCTCGCGGGTCTCCTCGCTGTGCGGGGTGACGGTGCCGGAGAGGGTGAAGACGCGGTGCCCGCCCAGCGGCTGCTGAACGGTGAGGACGTAGTGGTGGGTGCCCCGCGTGGCGGCGGGGGCCTGCTGCGCGGCCGTGCTGGTCTCGGACATCTGCTGCTCCTGTCGGGAGGGGGGCCGCCGATCCGGAGCCGGCGGCGTGACGTGCGGGTCGGAGTCGGCTACTTCGACGGCTGCGGCGCGGGGGCCGGCAACGGGGGCGGAGTGGGCAGGGGCGTCGGCAGCGGCGGGGTGAGGACCGGATCGCCGCCGATCAGCGAGCGGCAGTCGGCGTCAATGCGGCTCATCGGGTCCCTCCCTGCTGCTGGCGCAGCTGCTCGGCCTGCTGGCGGGCGCGCTCGGCGGCCGCAGCCGCTTCCTGAATGGCCTGCATGCGGCGGGCGAACTCCTGGTCGCCGAGGCTCTGGTTGGTCATCACGATCACCCGGCCGACACGAGGCTGCGGAGGGTGGAGTCGGTCGCCTTCATCGCTGGCCCCCGCCCTGGCGGACCCGGCGCAGGGCCTCGTCCATGTTCGGGTCGCTGTCGCCGTCGGCGCGCGCGGGTCCGGGGCGTGCAATGATGTTGTGCAGCACAGTCGTTGCCTCCTACTAGGCGCGACGTTGACGGCCCCGGGATTGCCCTCCCGGGGCCGTCGCTGTTGGTGGGGTGGCTCCTGCCGTCCCCCCGTCGCCGCCGTACCCGGGGGGTCGGGGACGGCGGCGACGGGCAGCGTCGCAGGGGAGATGTGCTGGTCAGGCGGCGGCGAGGAGCGGGGCGGCCTCGCCGGTGGAGTACGTCATCGGGCGGCGGAAGCGGTACCGGGGGCCGTCGCGCAGCGGACTGGCTGCGGCAACGGCCCGTTCCTCGGCCGGCGTTCGGCGCGCGTCGCCGGTGGCGATCGGGGCGGCGGCCGGGGCGGCGAACTGGACGAGCATCTGGGCGATGAGACGGGGGACGAAGCCGTAGCGCACAAGTACCTCCAGGGATGCGAAGCGGCGGCCCGGATACTCCGGGCCGCCGCGGCGGGGTGATGGTGGGTGAGAGCTGGTCAGTTCGTCTTGGCCCGCAGCGGGCTGGCCTTGCGGATCGCCGCGTCGCTGCGGGTCTGGGCCAGCTCCTGTGACTGCGCCTGGGTGTGGCGGGACTCGGTCGGGATGCCAGCGGCGCGGATCGGGGCGATCGCGTCGGCCAGCGACTCGCGGCGTGCGCGGTCCATGGCGGCGACGGCCGGCTCGGCCTTTGCCCACTGAGCGCGCCGCTGCCGCGGGAGCTGGCGAGCGCGGACCTGCTCCGCAGCCGCCGTGAGCTCTTCGTACAGGGCGCGGTTGCGGCGGTGTTGGGGTTCGGCCTTCAGTAGCCGCAGGTAGGCGTTGGCCAGGCGACCGCCGTCCTGGCAGTGAGCGCGGCCGGTGCAGGCGGCGCAGCGGGAGCGATGCATCTCGTAGGTGCGGCGGGCGGTGTCCGCGGTGGCCGGGGCCGGGTCGAGCTGGGTGATCGCCGGGGCGATCGGCGCCTTGACCTTCTTGAGCACGGTGGTCGACCTACGAGAGGCGGTCTCCTGAGCGGCGTCAGCCAGGCGTTCCTGCCACTGGGCGATCGTCAGGTCCAGGAGGACCCGGCGGTTGGAGCCGGAGCAGCGGCGGGCACCCGGAGTGCCGGCGCGTTCGGTGTGGTGCGGGGCCTGCTTCCAGTCCTGGCTGCCCTTGTCGGTGGTGAGGGGGCACCAGGTGGTGCAGTCCGGGCACCGGAGGTGCTCGGTGCCGGGCAGCAGGTCGACGTTGTTGGGCAACAGGCTGGAGACAGCGAGCGGGGGGCGGTGCGACACGTTCAATGTGCGGGTCCGGCGCTTGCGCTGCCGTGCGGTGGGGATCGCCTGCGAAGGGGTCATGCCGGGGCTCCTAGTAAGTGAGTTGGCGACGTTGAACGACCACTCCCTGGTGCTCTCTCCGCCGGCCAGGTCAGCCGGGAGATCCGGCTGTGCCCTGGCAGGTGGACAACGCATCAGCGATGCGGTGCTCAGGTACGGCGGGCGGTTTGGTGGTGCTACCAGCCCTGACCTGCTGCGCCCTTGGGGTGTCCCCCTTGGGCTTTACCAACTTAAATATTCAAGCTAGCCTGTGTCAAGTAAGCTGCTGAAGCGGACTAGCTAAGGAGGTGGCCCTACGATGAGGCTCATGACTCGACCAGCACAGCCGACCGGGCCCGCGCAGCCCTACATGCGCGTCGTGCTTGATGTGCAGCAGCGAATCAGATCGGGCCGGTTGGCAGTCGACGACAAATTGCCCAGCACCCGCGAGCTCTCCGAGGAGTTCGGAGTCGCCACTGGCACCATCCAGCGCGCCCTCGGTCAACTCAAGACCGAGGGCTGGATCTACTCGCATCAGGGGCTCGGATCCTATGTCCGCGGTATCCCCGTAGACGATGACGCAGCGTCAGCCTCGGCCGGAGCGCTCTCCCGGCTCTCGGACCTCGAGCGGCGAGTCCTCGCCCTTGAAGACGAACTGCGCCAACTGCGCGGAGATTCTGCATAGCCAGCTCCTTTACGGCGCCGAACGGCGCCCCCAATCGAGCATGGCAACTCGCCGCGGGCCTGGAGATGTCCTGCTGTGTGAGCGGCGTATGAGCGCTGTATGAGTTCACGGTGACCGATAGGGGAGGGGGTGCGACTGTGGTCAGCATCGAGCGGTGGACCGGCCAGGAAGCCGGATTGCTCCAAGAGGTGCTGCGGCTGTCGATCCGTCAGTTTGCTCAGCAGCTCGGAGTGAATCCGGCGACCGTGCAGAACTGGAGGAAAGGAGGCGCAGGGCTGGTGGTTAGCTACGAACTGCAGCAGGTCCTCGACGCCCAACTCCTCCTCCTGCCGGAACCTGCCCGGCTCGCCTTCTTGGACCGGTGCTCCGCCGTCTCCGCGCCGGCGACCGTGTCGCAAACATCACCCGCAGGCCGCGGCTTCGAGGTGAATTCGCACCAGTTCATCCCTCTTCACCTGGGCCCAGAGCCCACCGAGCTGTATGCCGCTGGCGCGGCGCACCGCCCCGGCCCGGGGAACTTGGCCCAGCGCACACTCGATGTACCTGGCAGAGACGGATTTCACCGTTGCCAGTTACATGTCTACGAGTTCGGTGTCGCCGTGCTCCATATCCAGCAGCCCTTGGCGTTCGCCTCGGTCACGGACCTGGCGATGTGGCGGTACCCGTCGTACGAACACAACCGCACCTGGGCCCGGCAGGCAGTGTCGGAGCTGGTCTCGGACATCGTTGGCCGCAGCATCGCGGTGAGTCCCCAGTACACGCTGTCCGTCTACGAGCTCGTACAGCACAGCTGGGGCGCGGAGACGCTCGGAACGGCGCTGCACTTGCTGGCAACGCCCGGCGTCCTGGTGGACCGGTCGATCGAGACTGCCCCCACTTCGCTCGAGGTCGAGCCCCTGCGGTTCGCCGACCGCTGGACGCATCCGCAAGCGATCGAGTTCACCGGAGCCACCTCGCGAGGTGTCGCGGGCTGGTCCGGGGTCGCCTACTGGCAGGACCCTGGCGAGACTGCGCTTTCCATCGAGGACATCGTGGCCATGGAGCTCGACACCCAGGCATTGTGGTCGCTCTCGTCGGCTCTGCTTCACCGGGTCGAGGAAGGCCACGACCCGCAGATGCCCGAGCAGTTCGGGTGGAGGTGGCTCCGTGGGGCGGCATCGCGCCTGACCTCTGCCCGGCCTACGGAGTCCGCGGAACACCGAGCCATGCGCGCAGCGGTCCTCGGCACCAGCGATCTTCCCGAGCGTCTGCGGGATGCGTGGTCGGCTCTCAAGGAGGCGTCGTGACCGTACCGCCCGTACCCCCACTGCAGTCGACCGTATTGGTGGTCATCGACGTCCAGGCCGGATTCCTGCGGGAGTCCAGTCTCCACGTGGTCGCCCCGATCGCGGAGCTGCTGGATGCCTGGCAGCGGGCGGGCGGGGCATCCGTGGTCGCCACTTTCGAGAATCCGCCGGGCTCCCAGTACGAGATGATCACCGGCTGGGTGAGGCTCCGCACGTCCGAGGAGCAGGCTCTCGCTGCCGAGTTGGTCCCGCTCGCTGCGCGGGCAGACCTTCGAGTGGTGAAGTCCACCTCCAGTCTCCTCAAGGTGCCCGGCATGCTCGAGACCTTCCGCGCACACGGGTGGAGGCATGCGGTGATCTGCGGAATCGACACAGACAGCTGCGTGTATGACACCGCAGTCGACTTCTTCCAGAACTCCATCGCCCCGTGGCTGGTGGTCGACGCCTGCGCCTCGTCGGGCGGCGAGGAGTTCCACACCGCCGCGCTCCTGCTGGCCAAGCGCAACCTGGCCGCCCGACTACTTGTCACCACCGAGGACGTCCACCGAATGCTCACCGAGGGAGCGCCCCAGTGACCGATCGGACCAAGCTCGACGCGTGGCTGCTGATCGTGGGCGCCGGACCAGCCGGCTGCCACGCCGCCGCCGCGGCCGCAGGGGTCAAACGCGGGTCGCTGCTGATCGACCCGGCCGTACTGGCCGGGGGCAACCTCCCCCGCATTACCCACCTCAACAACCTGCCGGGGTTCGCCAGCGGTGCGGCCTACGCGCAGGCACTCCGTAACCACCTGGCAGGTCTCGACGAGCTCTGCACATACATCCAGGCCGAAGTCGTCAAGGTTGAGGCCACCGACGACTGCGTGCGGGTGCTCCTGAGGGACGGCACCGCACTCGCCGGTGCCGCACTGGTTGCAGCCACCGGCGTACGCGCCGCCCACACCGCCGAGGTCCCGTGGATCACCTCCACCGCAGACTTCCCGCAACTGTCCGACTCGGCTCCCGAGGAGCTCGGCCACAACGTGGTCGTCCTCGGTGGCGACCGCCCGCTGGGGACGTGGCTACGCACCCACCCCGACGCTGGCCAAAAACTGACTGTGTGTCACACCGCTGCGGAAACGTACAAGGTCGAAGAAGTCCAGGACGATCCCCGCGTCCGCCTCGTGAGCGTGGAAGCCGTCGACGTCAGCGGCCACGGTCCGTTCACGGTGGCCGTCACCCGCTCCGACGGCAGCCAGGAGATCATGACTGCCGAATCGGTGGCGACGAACGCCGGCACTCTGCCGCAGCCCCTTCCCGGCCTGGCGACCGGGCCGGACGGGTTCTGCCCACCCGATCGCCAGCACCCGCGAATCGTGACGGCAGGCGACATGAGCGGGCGACTCGCACAGCGGGTCTCGGTCGCCAGCGGAGCCGGTGCACGGGCTGCGTTGGAGCTGTACTCCCGGTTCGGCCGGCAGGCAGTGTGATGAACAGTCAAGGGCGACACCCTGGCGATCGCAGTGCACCTGCGTGGCGTGAGAGGGGTGCGGTGGGTTTAGGATCAGATGCAGACCGTGACCATCGCGCTGGCGGAGTGTGGAAGCTCCGCCGGTCGGGGACGGCCGCAGAAAGATTAACGGCCCCGTGGCATCCGCGGCGGGGTGGAAGACCCGCCGGACTCGGTTGCCCGGGGCCGGTGAGCCAGGAGCTGTGTGATGGCGGCTCGACTGGCTCGTTGCGACACCTTTAGACAGAAGGAGGTGTGCGCTGTGAATCAGCGTACCTGCTGGACGGCCCGTCAGCGCAACAGCGCCTGGCCAATGTCGCGCAGCTGCGGCCCACGCTCGGTTGCTCTGGGCCCGTACGATTCTCAGATTTCCCTACTCGGCGCTCTACTTCGCCGTGTGGGGTCCACCCGTTCGCGTGTCGTCTTCGTTGAGGGCTTGACCCGTTCGGGTTCTGCCGGGCTCCGCGTCGTCAGGAGCACGATGTTCATCGCGACCCTGTCGCGCCAGCGGCGCGCCTCGGGGGTGGGGATGACCTAGCCCTACTGGGGCGGCGCTCTCGTTCGCTCGTCCTCCTGCCAGGGAGGGCGTTGCGAGCGGCGCCGCCCGGGAGCGTCACCGGTGCCAGCCGGCTGGACTCCCAGATTTTCCTCGTGAGGGACCGCCCTGCCAGGGGCCTGTCGCCTCGCCTTTCTTCGGTTCTCCAAGAACCGCTCCGGCCCACGAGGGGCCTTTGCGTTCCCTCCTGCGCGATGAGGAGAGCAAGGTCATGATGCAGCACAGTGCTGCCGTTTTCCACTCCGGCGTGCCCACATGCCGGCGAAACCGCCTGTTTCCGGCCGTACCGACGGACTCCGCTTCGCATGTGATGGCCCCTCGGGGTGCCCGGTGAGCGTGCAGGCGATGTTGATGAACCGACCGTCCAGCGCCTCAGCTTCCGCATCGGGACGGTTCTCGCCGTGTGCACCGGTGTTGCCTCGGCTGCTGGTGCCGACGGCGGAGCAGTGGGTGACGGCCACGCGGGGCCGGGTCGCGGTGGACCCGTACTCGTGGATGCAGGCGGTGCACTGGGTGGTGGCCTCGGGCTGCTACCGGCCGTCGCGTTCGCACGGGCCGCGGGAGATGGGACGCACCGCGATCCGCACCGCGCAGCTGCTCATGGAGCTGTCGCCGTGCCGTCCCGGGGTGGACTACCTGGCGCGACGGTTGGGCGTGACGGAGCGGACCGCGCAGTACCAGCTGGACATGCTGCGCGAGTCCGGCCTGCTCGCCTACGTGGCGAAGGGCACCCGGGTGCGCGGGGAGAAGGCGAAGGCGTCTGAGTTCGCCCGGGTGATCCCGGCCCAGTTCGACGTCGCGTTGGGCGTGCGGGTCGCGGGGGAGGACAGTGGCCGGCGGGTGGTGGGCATTGCGGAGGCGGGTCGGGCGGTGATGGCGCTGCTGGGCAAGCGGGCGTCGCGCAAGGTCCACGCGGCCCGACCGAAGTCGTCCGCGAAAGCCTCGCTGAGGGTGGGTCAGACCACCTCCGCCGGCGTGGAGTCCCAGGTGTCACAGGCTTCTGACGTCGCCTCAGCAGCGGTCGGCCGTTGCACCCCAATGGGGGTGGTTGCTGTACTTCTCCTGCTGACGGTTGTACTCACCTTCCCTCTGAGACAGACGTCGCGAGCGGGAATCCGAAGTCCACCACCGCGAAGAAGTCCGGCAAGCAGTCGGGCCGGGGTGGTCGGACGCTCAACCGGGTCGGGCGGCGGTTCCAGCTGGCCGCGGAGCTGGTTCGGCAGGTGCCGTGGCTGCGCCGTGCCCAGGTGGCCCGGGTCGCGTGGATGGTCCAGGACGTGGCTGACGCAGGCTGGAGCGCCGAGGACGTCGCGGCCTGGCTGTCCATGGTCGAGGCACCCAAGCGCGGCACCTTCCGGCCCACCGGCCTGCTCGGACACCGGCTGCGCGGCATGACGCAGATGCCCGGCTGGCGTACCCCGGCCGAGCGCGCCGTCCAGGTCGAGCGGTGGCGTGACTCCCGCTCGGCCGCCCGAGCCCGTCACGACCGCACCAGCACCGAGTGGACCATCACCGACTGGCGACAGCCAGCAACCCGTGCCGCCGCCCGGCTCGTTGACGAGGCATTCGCCCAGGTCCGGCAGGCCGACGTCCAGAACGCCCAGGAGCTGGAGCTGTTCGCCCAGGACCAGGACGGCCTGGTCGACCTGGACCAGCTCACCCGTGAGGACGTCCGCGAACTGCGCGCCCTCGGCCAGAAGGACCCGCAGATGGTCCTGATGGCGATCCGGGAGTTCGGCGAGGGCTACGCCCGCCGCCTCTATACCCACGGCCTGGTCGACCAGGTCCTGCGCCTGCGGCACACCGGCCGCATGGTGATCCACCAGCCCTGGAGGTCCGCATGAACCAGCCCTCCGCCAGCGGCATCGACCTAGCCCGCGTTGCCCTCAAAGCCGCCCGCGACGCCGCCCGCACCCGCGGCACGGACGCCGCCGGCGGGGCCAGCGCCACCACCCGGCCCGCCCGGCGCCGCACCCTGCGCACCGGCGGCCGCGACCCGATCGGCCTCGGCGCCGCCTTCGCCAGCCTCGTCACCGACCGGGGCTGGGAGACGCCCACCGCCGGCGGCGGCGTCATCGACCAGTGGGCCGACATCGCCCCCGAACTCGCCGGGAAGGTCGCGCCGGTGCACTACGACCCGCGCACCGGCCGCCTCGACCTCCAGCCCGCCACCACCGCCTACGCGACCCAGCTGCGCCTGCTCGGCCGCCAGCTCGTCGCCCGGATCAACGGCAAGGTGGGCCGGACCGTGGTGCGCGACCTTCGGGTCCTGCCGCCCCGCGCCCTCGCCGCCACCGGCTCGGCACAGTCGGCCGGGCATCGCCAGGTGCCCGTCCGGCCCGAAGCCCCGGCCCGCACCCGCGACGACGTGGCGAGCCCCGGATTCCACGAGGCGCTCGCCGGGATCCGGCGCGCGGCCGCCATGACCAACCCGACAGTCGCCGCCGCGATCGCCCGCCAGGACGCGGCCATCCTCCGAGGACGGGAGCCCGAAGAGCTGTTCGCCGAGGTCGTGGCAGTCCGCGACCACCAGGACCAGACCGCCGCCCGCGCCGCGGCCGCGGCCAGCTCCCAGGCGATCGCCGAACGCCTGGCCCGGGCCGACAAGGCCGCCCGCAGCACCGGCACGCCTCCGACGACTCTCAGCGGCGCCGCATAGTCCGGACCACTTCGCCGACCACCCACTGACCGCTACCGTCGATCCTGCGGACACCGCCCCGGCGGCGCCGCCACCACCACAGAGGAGGACCAGGTGACCACCCAACCCGACCACCAGGGAACGGCTCCCACCCGGCCGGCCACCCTGCACGAACTCCGCACCGCCCTGTCCCGCTACGGCCTGCCGGGCGACCGCGAGGCCTTCGAACAGGACCTGGCCGCCGCCCTCGACGCCTCCCCGATCGGCGACCTCGCCGCGGTCAGCGAGGTCATCGCCACCTACCGCCACCGCCTGGACCTGCGCACCGACGAACGGGCGATGGCGTCCCTGGCCGCGCCCATCGGCGGGCAGCACTGGATCCCGGCCGCCGAGGCCTTCGCCCGGCTGCGCACCGCTGGCGCCGAACGGTGACCGACCAGCCCGAGCAACAGCCGGACCCGCTCCACGTCTTCCTCTCCGACGCCGCCGAACAGGCCCTCGCAGCCCTGCAGCCTGGCGAGCTGGACGCTGTCGAGAAACTCGTCGAACGCCTCGCGATCCACCCGCGTCTGGGAATCCCCGTGCCGGGCGGAAGCGACCCCGGGATCGACGACTACACCGCCCGCACCGACCCGGCCGCCGACACCGGCGACCGCATCAGCGTGGTGTACCGCCTGCACGAGACCATGGGCTCGGTGTTCATCACCTGGGTGATCGCCGGACCCTGACTCGCTGTCAACCTCGCCCCCGAACGTGGCCGGGCCCCTCACGCTCGAATCGCGAGGGGCCCGGCCATCAGCGTATGCCGATGTGCCGCCTCAGCTGGGCGAATTTCCGCCCATTTCGCACAACGTGCCATGCTCGTCCCGACATTGGCCCGTGAAAGTGACGATCGCATGCGCAAGCAGGACCTCCAGGATGGTCTCGCCCGGCGGTACAACTCGATCTCGACGGCCCGGAGGCAGAACTGCGGGAAGCAGCTCCAGTACGCCGCGGACTGGATCCGCAAGCAGCCGGAGCTGATGGGGTTCCTCCAGGAAGCCCGTCGGAGAGAGGAACCGCCGGAGCGCGAGCAGTGGCTGGACGAGTGTGAGAGCGAGCTCGGCATCGTCTGGCCGACCGACACGGAGGAGGGCCAGGCCGCGCTGGCCTGGGACCTGCTCGACAACCTCGACCCCGACAGGGTCGAACACCTGGCCGTGGACATCTTCGTCCGCGCCGGCGTCAACAACATCGACCACATGGTCGGCCGCTTCGCCACCGAGGTGTTCACCCCGCTGTTCCAGTGGCTCAGCGAGCAGGTCCAGCGCACGAGCAGCGTCGTCCACACCCTGCGCCGGTACGTCTACGAGACGGAGACATTCAGCCGTGACGCCCTCTACGCCGAGTACCTGACCCGGACCTCCACCGGCGAGGAGCTCTACAACGACAACCTGCAGCTGCACCTGTTCCGGGACGGCGAGTACGTCACCTACGCGAAGGTCCGATCCGCCTCCGGCGAGCCCGACCTTGTCGGCGACCTCGACACGTGGGATCCGATCGTGCTCGACGGGAAGCTGTACAAACGCGACCTGAAGTATGTGGGCAAGGGCGTCAGGCAGGTGTACGACTACGCCGTCGACCACAACAAGCACACCGGCTACCTCGTGGTCTTCAACCTCACCGACCACATCCTGAAGGTCGCCGGCGACGGGCCCACCGGATCATGGCCGCCATACTTCGAGATCGATGACGTGCGGATCTACGTCTTCATCGTGCGCGCCCTCCCGCCGGAGACGACCGCGAGCAAGCGCGGCATCGCGCATGTGGCCACACTGACCAAGGACATGACGCAACAGGACGTCTAGGGAGTCGATCGCCGCGTTTCCCCTGGACAATCCCGGTTGTCCAGGGGAAACGCAGACCGGTGGACAACCGCAGCAGCGAGGAGGACCGACCAGTCCGATTCGGCGACCTGGAAGGTGCGGCGCACGCTGCTGGGCTCCCCACCGCGCAAGGCCCTGTGACTCCGACCGATAACTTGCGAGGCTCCGCCGAGTCGGCGCAGGCCAGTGCCATGTTCCGAGCTGCAGTCTGCGAGCCGTTCCGAATGATGGTTTGCGAGGCCGGATACGGCCGACTCGGTCGAGACGACGATCTGCAGTTCAGCGCCGCCCTCCATGACTCGCAAGGTGCAGGTCGGATTCGCAGGCGGTCGAAGTCACACCAACAGGATCTGGAGGCCAGTCGGTCCGGCAGTTTCTCCCCGGGGGGACTTCCCGGACACGATTCGGTCTAGCATCCGGGCATGAGTTTCTCCCCGGGGGTCAACGAGGTGTCCGAGCCGGTGCTTTTCGGCGCGCCCGAATGCGAGGTGTGCGGCGGCGAGATGCCGGAGCGCAAGGGCACCGGGCGGCGGGCGAAGTACTGCTCGAAGGCATGCTCGTCGAAGGCCGACCGGCAGCGCGAGCGCGAGCGGCGGGATGCTCTCGTCGCAGCCGCAGCGACCACCGAATCGCCGCGGGGGGAAACAGGGGCACCTGTCGACGGCCTTCTGCGGCCGCTCGGCTTCCCTGTGGGCACCGACGGGGGCGAGCTGCTCGAAGCCGCCGCCGAGCTCTACCGACAGACCAGGCTGTTCGTGATCCAGCTCCACCGTGCAGCCCGCAACACCGACTCTGACCTGCTGCGAAGCGCCGGAGCCGACATGCGCAGCGCTGCCTACGTTTTGACCGCACGCCACAGCGAACTCGTCGGCCAGATGCTCGCAGAGCACCCCCTCGCGGCACCGGCCCCACCGGCGGAGTACCCCGAGCCGGGTGTTCTGCCCCGGGGGGAAACCTTCGATGCGCAGCGGATCGCCGCCTCGGTCGACCCCGCGATGCTCGCCACTCACGCACCGGCGGAGACGGCCGCCCGCCCTGCTGTTGCCGGGCCGGCAGCGGCCGCGGAATCCACCCGGGGTGAAACGACGGCCCCCGAAGCCGCTCCGCAGGGCGCTCAGGGAGCTCAACCCTTCACCGATATGCCCCGGGGGGAAACGTCCGCTCGGGCCGACGGCCCTTCGGTGCCGCCGCCTGCGCCCCGGGGAGAAACGCCTGCCGACCCGGAAACCCGCGCACCCGTTCCGGGGCCGGCCCTGTCCGGCGACCGACTGCGTGACCTGGTCGACGAGCGCCTCGCCCAGCAGGGCCCCAGCGACAGCACGCCGGCGGACTCGGTCGGGACAGTGAGCGTCCCGCGCGATCCGCTGCAGCGCGGCCTGCCCCGCAGCATGGACGTCCGCATCCCGCTCGACGAGAACACCTTCGGCTACAACTGGGTGCTGGCCGGGTGGACGGTGCAGCCGGACGTCCTGGTCGTCCTCGGTGAGGGCCACCCAGTCGGGTGGGTCGAGCGAGGTCTGGACGGCGGCGAGGGCTGGGTCGCGGTGTACGGGGGCTACTTCCTCGGTGACCCCGCCACCCAGCAGGCCATCCTGCACGACACAGCGGAGCAAGCCGCACAGCTCATGCACCAGGCATACGCCGTGGACCTCTGAGCACACTGGCGGCTTGATTTGCGGCCATCCGGCCGTTCGCCGCGTCGTTCTCTCCGGGCCCGAGGCTCAAGCCGCGGAGAGGTGGGCCCGGGTGAATCCTGCCTCGGGCACCGCGATCGACGGCGGCTACAGTTCGACCCAGCCGCGCTGGCCATGGGGAGCGCCGAGCGGCTACTTCGGACAGGAGACGACGACGTGCCCACGGCCCTGGCTGTGTCCCTCGCCGCGCTGCTCGGCCTGCCCGCCGGCGCGGCTGCCCGGCGCGCCGCCATCGCCTACACCGTCCCCACCGGCCAGCCGTCACGCACCAGTTGCCCGCACTGCCAAGCGCCCGTCACCTCTCTCGCGCTCCGTACCGCCCTGGGTCGCTGCCACTCGTGCCATCGACGCCTCGGGGCGCCCGCCCTTCTGCCGGAGCTCCTGACCGCGGCACTGTGGGCCCTGGTCATCACGGCCCTCGGCCTGTCCTGGACCGCCGTCGCGATGCTGTGGCTCTCCGCCTGCGGCGTTGCTCTCGCCCTCGCCGACTGGACGGACCATCTGCTCCCCGACCGGCTCACCCTTCCCACCGGCGCCGGCCTGATCACCCTCCTCGGCATTGCCGCCGTCGCGGACCGAGATGGTGGCGCCTTCGTCCAGGCGCTCGGCGGAGGCCTGGCGCTCGGAAGCTTCTACTTCCTCGTCGCGCTCTTCTCGAACGTCGGCCTGGGCGACGTCAAACTGGCACCGACGCTCGGCGCCGCGCTCGCCTGGTTCGGCTGGCGCTACCTGCTTCCCGGCCTACTCCTCGGCTTCGTCCTCGGGGCGCTCTACGGGATCGCGCTGCTCATCACCCGACGCGTCTCTCGCACGCACACCATCGCCTTCGGGCCGTTCATGATCAGCGGCACTCTCGCGGTCTGCCTGCTCGCCGGCTGACTTCTGCGCAGTGGATATCCCCCTCTGCCAGTGACGGTGGAGGCAAAGGTCGGACTGCCGTTCACCAAGTGGTCTTCAGTTCGACTGGAGGGCACTCAAAGATCAGTGGGGCGAGTGGTTGCTTCGCATCCGCCCGATTGACGTCCACAGTCCGATTGGCGCGCGTCGAGCGTCCGATTAGTCCGGCAAGGTCAGCAATTGCCCTGGTGCTGGGTGGCCTGGACGTGAAGAGCAGCACGCTAGCGGCCTCCGCCGACAATTCGACTCCTACGAGATCTTCGATGAATCGACCGATCCGCCTTCACTACTCTCGGTCTTGCTAACGTTGCTCAATGTGAGCGGCGCTGAACGAGGAGCCCTCATGACGGACCAGTTGACCAATCCCGAGACGCTCCAAGACCTGGACGCCGAACGGGACAAACTGCGGTACCTGGTCGAGAAGGACCACCGGCTGAGCGGGATCGTGCGGGGCCGCGTCAACGAGCAGCGCCGGCTTCGGCTCGCGATTGGGGCTGAGCTGCTCAGGCTGGCACCGCGCGGCGAGTCCGGCCCTGGCGCCGCTCTCGACGAGCTGGCGGCGGCAGTCGGCCTTCCCTTGGAGACCGCCCGGATCTACCGGAAGGTCGCACGGTGGTCCGGCCAAGCCACGTGCCAGGAACTCGACGCAATCGACGCGGAGGTCCCCTTCACGGTCCTGCGGGCGGCGGTCTCCGTGCCCAAGGGCCTGGTCGGGGAGCGAGAGGAGGTGGTGGGGCGCCGCCTGAACACCCTCCTGAAGCTCGCCCGTGCCGCACAGAAGTCGGGCGTCGGGGTGGTGACCGAGGCCGAGCTGCGCCGGCAGCTTGGCGACGACCGACTGCAGGAGGACGATCCGGCACCGGAGCCCGCCGCGATGGCGGACGTTTCTGTGCCGGTGGCGGATTTGTCCTTGGCGGCGGCACGGGACGCCTGCGCGAGCCTTCTGCGCGACCCGGCGGGACGGACCGAAGTGTTCGCAGCGGTGCTCGCCACCCCGGAGTACCGGCGCGAGCTGATCGCGGACGGGCGTGCCCGGGCGGCGATCCAGCAGGAGATCAAGGCCTGCGCGGCGGCTGAGCGCGACCCGGACGATGCAGCGATGGATGCTGCAGCGGACGCCGACCCAGACGTTGTACTCGCCCGCTGGCGGGCAGTTCTGCAGCGCCGCGACCACCAGGCCGCCGGGCTGCTGGCCTACGACCCGGACGAGATCGTCGCCAGGGGCGACGAAGAGCTGATTGACGCGGTCCTGCGGACCGTGGAGCTGTACGGCGAGTGGGGCCAGCGCCTCGCCGCCGCGGCCCGCCGGGAGGCCCCGCGAGCCGACTGACCAGAGCGAGAGGAAGACCGAGTTGAGCTCGAAGGAACTGCGAGACGAGCGAGGCCACCGCCTTCACCTGCACAGGGACCATGACCGAATGCCGGACGACCTCCGGAAGGCCCTGGTGCTCGACATCAGGGAGATGATGGTCCTTCACCCGCACAGCGCACAGGGCCGCCGCCAGTTCCTTCGCGAACGCTACGAGGCCGGCGCTCCGTGGGCGAAGGTCTTCGTCACCCGGTGTTTCACCGAGCTGGAGGAGCAGGCGGAGAAGACCTGGACGCAGGGCGAGCGCATCGTCGAGAAGGAACGGCGGGAGCGCGAGAACCTCGACCGGGAGGCCGAGAAGAAGGCAACCGTCTGTGGCGGGGAGTTGCCGGGCCAGCGGACTCAGGAGCCGCCGAGCGTCGATCTGGACGACGAGTCGTCCCCGCCACCGGTCCTGCGATTCACCGAACGCCAGGCCATGCCCCTCATCCAGCAGAAGTCCCGGCAGAGGATGCTCGACATCCTGGACGGCAAAGCCGCGGCGGTGAAACAACGGGACTATCAGAGCGCCCGGGTGAAGGAGATGGTGCGTGCGGAGAAGGGGCACCGGGGGGCGATCGAGCTCGCGCAGGCGATCGCGGCCGCCTGGGACCAGGACCCGGAGGCACTCAGCTATGAGCAGGTGATGCGTGGTGCCGGGCTGACGTTCCGCCAGTTCGGAATCAGCACGAAGTTCTTCGCCGACCAGGTCTCCGACGTCAGCGGCGACGGACTCGACGGCGAGCCGGCCTTCCCGTGACGACGCCGATGCTTACGGCCAGTGCGGAGCTGGTGGAGGCTCACAAGAGGCAGTGGTACCGGGGCATTGTCGAGCGGCTCCCCAACCGAGAGGTGGCCCGGGCCGGGCGCCGCGGTGACACCGAAGCCGCCGACTCCACCATCTGGGAACTCGAGACGCCACCGCTCGCGCAGGACCCGATCGCCGGCAAGCAGCGTGCGCACACCCGGTTGCGGTGGCTGCTCTGCGGAGTCGCCGAGCACGGCAGCGGCAAGCTGCGCATCTTCGAACGCGGCGGTGGCCTGGTGGCAGTCGAATGGCGACGGCCGTGGAACAACTACCCGCTTCTGAACGACCCGCTCATCGACCTCGGTTTCTCCACCGTAGTCGGCCGCCACGTCCTGCTCGACGCCACCTTCGACACCGTCACCCGCGCCCGAGCGGACGGCCGCGGCGTGCTCTACAGCATGCGCAGCTGGCTGGAGCACGTCCGCACTGGCACACCCCTCGCGCCGGCCCGCCAGCCCTGGCCCCAGCTACTCGAGCTGACCGCACCCTTCTCCCGCTACGGGATCGCCGCACAGGTCATTCCCGAAAGGACCACATGAACGCCGCCGACAACCCGGACCTTCTGCCTGGGCAGGCCGTCGAACTCCTCACTCGCTTCAACCGGATGGGCATGGCCGGCCCCACCATGACGCCAAGTCAGGCGACGACGGCCCTGGCCGGACTGACTGCACTGCTGCGCGTCGCCCCGAACGCGCTGCGGCACGTCAGCAGCCACCTCCTCACCACGCAACGCCAAGGCATGCTGACAGACGTCAAGGGAGGTGATACGGACGAACTGGTCGAGCGGATCAGGCAACGCACATTCGACAGCTTCGCACTCTTGGAGGAGGTGGCCGACTCCCTGGACAAGGCCCTGACCCTGGCTCAGCGCTTCCGCTCGGGTCCCCCGACGCCACTGACGGCAGCCTCCCAGCGCCGAGGGGCGTGAGGACACAACAGCGGACCACCTGATCCTCACGACGATAGTTGGCCAGCCGGCTGGCCAACGGTGCAGGCAGCGGCTCGAGTTGACGGTACTAACCGGCTCGCGGGTGGGGCTGAATACGGGCCGTCCCGTTCACCGGCGTGATCACCAGGTGGCGAACAGGCCCATGCCGGCGCTCGTTACGGCCGTGAAGGCAGCGGGACCGGCCAGGGCGAACGCGGCGGCGGCGATGGCGATCAGGAGCAGCAGGGCCACCAGCTCCAGGATCCGCTCGCCGCTGGTGGCGTGCTGGTGCTGGTCGGTCGGGGCCGTACAGCGGAGCCGTTCCGCAGCAGCAGGCCAGGCCCGGCGGGACACCGGGCCCAGCCTGCCCACCGTCGGCCACGATCAAGCGGTCGCGGTCCGGCGTCCCTTCAGCAACGTCTCGAGCAGTTCGACGGTCTCCTCCTCCGGGTCTACGCCGAGCTCTTCGTTCAGGTCATGCAGCCGGCGTGCGGCGCGCTCCAGGCTTTCGCGGTCCCCAGAGGCGGCGTGGACCTCGAAGAGGTCGCGGTAGAGCAGTTCGCTCTCCGGTACGGCCTCCAGGCCGCGGGCTGCGGCCATCGCGGCCGCCCGGTAGTCCCGTTCGGCCAGGCGCCGCTGGGCGAGCTCGTGTGCGGCGTCCTCGATCGCGGAGATCATCTCCTGGAGCCAGGCCTCGTTCCATGTGTACTTGGTGGCCAGGGTGCCGGCGAATGGCCGGCCGCGGACCAGGGCGAGCGCCTGTGCGAGTGCGATGTCTGCCTCCAGGCCGCTGCCGTGGTGGCCGTCCCGGTACAGAGCTTGGAACTGCACCCAGTCGCACATAACCGCGGGGTCCAGCCGGTACTCGTCGCCGGTGATGTGCGGCAGGTACGGGCTCCCGTCCGGTTTGTCGCCCAGCCACCGCCGGGTGCGCGACATCAGCGTGTTGCGGTTCTGGGCGTCGACCCGGACGTCCTGCCCCCACATGGCCTCGTCGAACTCCAAGCGGCTGCTGCCGGGGTTCAGGACGAGCCAGGCCGCCACCTCGGTGAGCTGGCGCCGCCGGGGCTCTTGCTTGGTGCTGCGCAGCCCGAGGACCTCGACCCGGCCGAGCACCCGGATGTACGGGACGGACGGCTCCACGGTGTCGGCGGTGAGTGCGGCCAGCACGGAGGAGGAGTGGTGCAGCCGGTGGCTGACCCGCGCATCCGCACACGCCGGCACGACGGCCGGAGCCGGAATCGGGACGGTGACCGGCTGCGCCGCGGCGCCGTCCACCACCTCTTCCTCCTCGCCCTGCAGCTCGCCGTCGTGCCGGACGTCGTGCTGTTCCTCCGTCTGCTCCCGGTCCTGCTCGTCGTCGGCGTCCTGGGCGTAGCGGGCGACCAGAGTGTCGAGGTCCTCCTCGTCCTCACCCCAGTCCGGGTCCTCGTCGTCGGCCAGACCGAACACGTCCTCCTCAAGGTCCACGTCCTCAAGGTCCACGGTCTCGTCCTGGTCGGCTTCGTCCGCGCCCGCAGGGCTGAGCGTCGCTGCGGCGCGGGCGCGGTGCTCCTGCTCGTCCTCCTCGGCGACCAGGTCCAGGTCCTGCCACTCGGGGGAAGTGCCCGCGGCGCCTGCGGTCGAGGGGGACTGGCCCGGGACGGCGGGAGCCGCGGCGGTGTTCTTGGTCAGTGCGATCGGGACGGTGACGGTGCCGGGGACCGTGGCCGGGCCCAGGGCGAGGGCCGGGGAGTTGGCGGCGTAGGTGACCTGGGCGGCGAGCGCGGATCCGATCCCTGCGTCAGCCCCGGCGAGCAGCGGCTCCGCGTCCTGGTCGGCATCGTCTGCGGCCGGATCGGCGGCCGCGGCACCGGCCGGGCGGGTCCAGGCCGGGGCCGGGAGCGTGTCGCGCCGCTCGGCGGTGGCCAGGACGTCGACCAGGCGCCGGTAGGCCTCCGGCTCGATGCGCTGGAGGACGACGCTGAAGGGCAACCCGTCGATCTCGACTTCGAGGCCCGCGTCGGCCGGGATCCGCCAGCTGGACTCCACCGGCAAGTCGGTGCGGCTGCCGGCGATGACGCCGATCGAGGTCCTCGGCTCCGCGCAGAGGAGATCCGCCATCTGCTGGGCCTCGTCGGAGGTCGGCTCCGCGGTGCTGATCAGAACGTGCGGGGTCCACGCGTCCGTGGAGCCCGCCGCGCCGACGCGGGCCGCTCGCAGGGAGGAGTGGCCGCCGTCCTGGAGGGCCTGGCGCTGGAAGGCGGCCCGGGAGGCCAGGGTGACCAGGGCCTCGGGCAGCGTGTCGTAGAAGTCCGAGTGCGCGGGGTAGAGCTCGGCGAGTTCCTCCGCGACGCCGGCGAGGAGCAGCAGGCGGTCGTCGGCGATGGCGCTGTTGGCGAGTTCGACCGTGAAGGCGCGCATCACCGCGAGGACGTCGTCGTCGGATCCGTCCAGGGACAGCAGGCCCATGGTCTCCAGGTCGACCAGGACCGGGTCGCCGTCGGGGGTGTGGCCGAGGCTGACCAGGGTGGGGTAGGGGGCCGGGGTGCGGACGGCGTCCTCGGCGCTGAGCAGCGCGGTGTTGCGGGTGGAGGACCCGCAGCGCCACAGCGCCGTGTTGTCCGCGGCGGTGAACGGGGCGATCGGCGTGGCGGGCGCGGCGAGGTACAGCTCGATCGTGTCGGCGGTGACGCGTACCGCTTCGAGCTGGGGGAGTTCTCGGCCCTGCTCGGCGGCGCGGGCGGCCATCGAGCGCAGGGAGCGGTCGAGCAGGGCCAGGCCGACGGGGTTGGTGGTGGCGCGCAGTTGCCGCTCCAGGCCTGCGGATTCGCCGGCCGGCATGGGGATGCGGCGGTTCGGCCCGCGGCGGCGCTGCTGCAGCAGTCGGCGGCCGCCGATGCTCGCCAGCACGCCGGCGGCGAGGAGCGCACCACCGGCGGCGAGGTTGCGGACCGTGTCGCTGCTGTCGGCGGACTCGGTCTGCTCGGCCGGCGCGGTTGGGTGCTGGGAGGGCGGCGTGGCCGCGGTGCTGGTGCCGCCGGCTGTCGCTGCGGCGCCGGCAGCTGCCGTGGGTGCGGGGGCCGGGGCGGCCGGTGCCGGCACGGTCGTCGGTGCGGGGCTCGGGGTGGTCGCGGGTGCTCCCGGTGCGGTGGTCGGTGCCGCAGCCTGGCCGCCGGAGCCGGTGGTGTCCGCGGCGTCGCCCTGTGCTGGGGCCGGAGTGTCGGCGTCGTTGCTGTCGGACGGCGCGGCCGCGCTGTCGGCGGGCAGTACGAGAGTCCAGCCGGGCTTGATGTGGTCGGGGTCGGTCAGGCGTTCGCCGCCGGGTTCGAGCCGGTCGCGGTTCGCGTCATAGAGCTCGACGAACCTGTCCGCGTTGCCGAGGTGTTCCTGGGCGAGTGCGGACAGGGTGTCGCCGGGGTGCACGGTGATCGTGGCGCCCCTCTCGTGCGGGGCGGCAGTGTTCGTCCCTGCGGCAGCGGCCGTGTCGGGCATGAGGAGGACCCAGCCGGGCTGGATGGGCCGGTCGGAGTGGAAGGTCAGACCGTCGGCCATGGTGCGGCCGTTGTTGAGGTCGGCGATCTCGTGCCAGCGTTCCCCAGCACCGAGCTGGTGCTGGGCGATGCTCCACAGGCTCTGCGCGGGGCTGGTGCTCTGCACCGTGTACGTAGGGCGCTGCGCCCCGGCGGCCTGCGCAGTACCGGGCGCGGTCGTGTATCCGGCCACCGCCGAAGCAGTGGCCGCGGCCGGCGCGTGGGCGGCTGCGGCAGTCGCCGGATGGGTGCCGGCGGCCAGTGCCGCGCCGGTGGTGGGGACCAGCAGGAGGATCGCCGAGACCAGCGTCGAGGCGACCTGCTGGCTCCAGGCGAAGCCGCGCAGCCGGGGGGCGGCCCGGCCGCGCAGCTGCGCGGGGATCTCGAGCAGCACCGACACTGTGAAGCTGCCCCAGCCGATCCAGCCGATGATCACCAGAACGAGCAGGAAAGCCGCCCCGTTGTCCTGGCGGGTGAAGATCTGGCTGGCCGAGGAGAAGGCGGCCAGGCCCGGGCCGGCGTAGCGGTGAGTTGCGGCCAGCAGCGCGACAGGTAGCGCGGTCAGCAGACCGAGCAGCACGACCAGGCCGCCGAGGGCGCAGGGAAGGTCCCGCAGCCTGCTGCGGGTGCGGATCCGGCGGGGAGTTTTCGGCGGCATGGTCAGGGTCCCTTCGGCGCGGTGACACCGTAGATCAGGGCGGCGGTTGCGTGGCCGTGCACGGGCATGTCCCCGAGTCCCCAGACGCTCTTGTAGGTGGAGGTCAGGTCGACGACGAGGACGCGGTTGCCCTGGTCCGGATAGATGTTGTAGCTGCCGTGGAAGCCGGCCTGCTCCAGGTACCGGACGGCTGCGCTGCGGGCAGCGGCGGGGTCGACCTCGATGCCGTCGCCGGGGATCGCCTTGCCCGCGTTGAGCTGCTGCCCGCCGGCGCGGGCGGCTTCCTGCGCGACGGCGTCCGCGCGCTCGGAGGCCTTCAGCTTCCCGCCGCCGTCGACGACGAGCCCGAGCAGGGCGATTAGAGCCATGACGCAGATCGCGACGAAGATCGACAGGCCGCCCTCCTCACGGGGGCGGTCGGACAGGCGGGTCATCTGGCTCATCCCCGTTGTGTGTAGGTGTCGGCGTACGAGGTGAATTCTGAGGTCAGCGTCTTGCTGCCGAGGTTGAGGCCGAACAGGTCCGCGAAGGACACGGTGCAGGTGACGCGGACGGTGACGTAGCCGGACTGCCCGGCCCGGGTGGGGATGCTCATGTGCGGAATGGTGACGGCCGGTGAACAGTGCAGGGCGGTGGCCGAGTTGGCCAGGTCCTGGGACGCGGCTTGGTAGGCCGCGGCGGAGGCCGCGCCCTTGGTCTTGGAGATCGATGCGGCTCTCGCGGCGTCCTCGGCGGCGCCGTCGACGACCTGCCCCGTGAGCGCGATACGGCCGGCGGCCCAGGCGAGGCACAGGAACAGCAGCAGGACGGGGACGACGATGGCGGCCTCGATGCTGGCCGAGCCGTCCTCTCGCCGGGCCCGCAGCCGCACGGCCGGGGAGGTCATGGGGCGTTCCACTTCTCCACGGGCGCCGAGGCGCTCTGGCTGACGGAGAAGCTGTCGACGCCGGGGATCAGCGACTGGGCCTGCCCGGTGACGGTGATGGTGATCCGCGTCGCGGAGCTGCCTTTCGGCGAGGCGTTGGGGGAGCGCAGGGCGCTGCCGCCGAGCCGGATTGCGGCCTCGTTGGCGCGGGCCACGCCGGTGTCGACGTTCGAGCCGTAGGTGCGCGCTGCCACGACGCCTTCGCGGGCCGCGGTCTGGGCCACTTCCCGGGCGTAGTACCACATGACGGCCTGCACGACCATGACGGTGAACAGGATGACGAAGGGGAAGACGATCGCGGTCTCGATCGACGCGTCGCCGCGCTCCTCGCCCTCACGCAGTCGCCGGGCGAGGTCACGCAGGGCCCGCGGGAGACGCCGGCGCGATGGCGCCGGTGCATCGCTGCGCATGGGGTTCCTTTCCTGGCGGGATCGCGGCGGGACGGTCGCAGGGCGCCGCCGGGTCCGGTGCCATCACCGGTCCCGGCGGCGGCCAGGCGGTCACTGGGTGGAGAGCTTGTTCTTGTACTTGTTGAGGAGGGTCACGGTGATGACGGCCGCGATCGCGAGGGCCAGGGTGATGAGGGCGACCATGATGATGACGGTGGTGATCGAGACGTCGCCGCGCTCGCGGTCCTCCTTCAGGCTCTCCAGCCGGGAGGCGACCCAGGCGACCACGGCTGCGTAGCCGAGAGTCTCCGGGAGGCGGTACACGGCGAGCTTGGCCTTGTCGATGCTGCTCAGCATGGTGATCTCTTCCTTGTATCGGTGCCGGTACGGGAACGAATGTGCGGGGCAGGGAGCGGGCAGTGCCGGTTCAGGTGAAGAGGATGTGCATCACCGCGGGGAAGCCGACCAGGGCCATGACCAGGACGGCCAGCACGCCGCCGGGCGCGGTCATCTTCTCCGAGTCGGCGTTGGCTTCTTCGGCTTGTTTGGCCATCAGCTCGCCGCGCAGGGACCGGGCCCGGGCGCGCAGGGTGTTGTAGACGGCGGCGCCCTGGGTCGAGGACAGGCTCATGATGTCCGCGACGTCGGCGAGCTGTGGCAGGTCGAGGTCGTTGCTCATGCGCTTGAGCTCGACCCACGGGGCGATCTTGTCGATCCGGGCGACTTCCAGGGCTTGGCGGATCCGCACGAACGGCCAGCCTTGCCCGACCTCGGCCGCGCGTTCCAGGGCCTCGGAGGGGCCGGCGTCGCCGGCGCGCTCCAGCGCGATCAGGTCGAGGTACGCGGCGATGGAGTGGGAGAACTCGATCCGGGCGCGCTTGGCCTTGTCCCGGACGTCCCAGTCGGCCAGGACGAAGAACAGCGCTCCGACGCCGATCCCGACCGCCAGCGGGACGGGCACCGGGAGGGAGTAGCCGGTGATCATGACGATGCAGTTCAAGACGGTCGGGAAGACCAGGCCGAGCAGGCCGAGCGCGACGCGGGTGAGCATGTGCACCGCGGGGCTCTTGCCCAGCAGCGCCAGGTCCTTGTGCCGGATGGTGACGCCGGGAAGGCCCTGCAGATGCTGGATCAGCCACCGGCCGACCTTCTCGTCCTGGCTCAGCTCCTCGTGCTCCAGGTCGACGGTCGGTGCCTGGTTGATCTGGTCGAGCGCCGCGTTCAGCTGCGGCTGCGACCTGAGCGAGGCGCGGATCAGACCTGCGAGGCCGGCGCCCACCAGCGCGCCGGCGAAGACCGCGATGACGGGAATCATCGTGCACCTCCCGCCACTGCGGCGGCGCGTACGGCGGAGGCCTGCCGGGGTGCCGGTGCGCTCACGCTGACGGGGCTGTGCGGGTCGGCGGCCAGGAACCTCGGGGTGGCCCGGTACGTCGCCAGCTGCCGCATCCAGGCCAGGACCCCGGCGAACCCGGCGATGAGCACCGCGAGGACCAGCTGGCCCACCACGGTGCCGTAGGGCTCGATGTAGGAGGTGTCGAAGCTGCCCGCGACGATGATCCCGAGGGTCATGAACGTCATCCACCGCACCGTGGTGCGCGGCTTGGCGCGGTCGGCCTCGATCTCCCGCCGCTGGCGCACCTCCTCGCGCACGGAGTCGGCGAGGTCCTCCAGGTTCCGGGCCAGGCCTGGGCCGCGGTCCGAGGCCCGCAGGATCAGGGCGGCGCAGACCTTGTCCGCGGTCGCGTCGTTGAGGTGGTCCGCGAACGCCTTGAGCGCGTCCTCGGGGCGCCACCCGGACTGCAGGCGGGCGGCGAGCTCACCCACCGGGCGCTCCAGCGCGGCCGGCGCGGTGCGCCGGGAGTCCTTCATCGCCTGCTCCAGACCGACGCCCAGGTACAGCACGTCGGCCAGGCGGCGGGTCCACTCGGCCAGGGCGTCCAGCTCGGTGATCCGGATCGTCGCGGCTTTGCCGGGGCTCAGCAGCCAGGGCAGGCCGACGGTGAGAAGCACCAGCAGCAGCCCGACGACGAGCCAGCCGGTGACCGCCCACGCGATCAGGCCGACGACGCCGGCGGCAATCCACCTGGCGCGCACCTGCGCCCGGGCGGCCGCGCTCTGGTCGGATCCGCGCAGCGCGGCCCGGAAGCGGCCGACGGGGCCGGGGGTGCGGGGCGCGGTGGTGCCGACGACGCCCGAGACCAGGCCGACCAGGCCGCCGGCCAGCAGCAGTCCGGCGAGCAGGCCCGCGAGGATCAGGGTGGTGCTGCCCATCACCGGCCCACCTTCACGTCGAGCGGGGCCCGCCAGGACCCGCCGGGAACGCGCAGCAGGTCGGCGTCGAAGCCGACGCGGACCAGGTCGTCCAAGGTCGCGGGATTCATGCGCGGCACGGCCCGCAGCTCTCCGAGCTCCGGGTTCGGGCCGAAGATGGTGTTGCTGGTGGGGCGGCCGCTCTCGCCGGCGCCGGTGACTTCCAAGACCTGCGACACGAAGCGGTGCTTGCGCCCGCCGATCGCGGTCTCGTCGAGCTGGCGGAGGAAGACCACGGCGTCGATGCCGTTGGAGATCTGACGGTAGGCCAGCTGCTCGGAGAAGCCGTCACCGGCCTGCATATACAGCTCGGCGATGCGGTCGTAGACCATGCTCGCCTCGCGGGCGTGGATGGTGCACAGGGAGCCGCCCTCGCCGTTGGTCATCGACTGCAGCATCGGGACGACCTCGCGGCCGCGGACCTCGCCGACGACGATCCGCGACAGGTTCATCCGCAGGGACGGGTAGATGAGGTCGTTGACGGTGATCTCGCCGGCGGCCTGGCCGTCGACGCGCTCGCCGTTACCCTCGCGGGCCTCCATGGCCACGATCTGCCGGTCCGGCTCGAGCTCGTGCAGGAACAGTTCGAACTCCGTCTCCAGGGTGCCGATCCGCTCGTCCTTCGGGATCTCGCGGGCCATGGCCCGCATCAGGCTCGTCTTGCCCGCGCCCTGGCCACCGGCGATCAGGACGTTCTTGCGGGCCAGGACCAGGGCCTTCAGATACGCGGCCAGCGTCGAGTCGATCGCGCCGAGCTCGACCATGCCCGCCAGATCGCTCTTGCGGACCCGGTGACGGCGGATGGTGACCTGGGGCCGCGGCGTGACCTCAGTCATCGCCTGCAGACGGGACCCGTCCGGCAGGCGAAGCGCGAGCATCGGACTGGCCGTCGACAGGGTCCGCTCCCCGTGGCCGGAGCGCCGAGCGAGGTCGCGCAGCAGCTCCACCAGATCCTCGTCGGAATCGGCGATCGGCCCGACCCGGACCTTGCCCCGGTCCGCGTAGTCGATCACGACGTCGTCGAAGCCGTTGACGAGGATGTTCTCGACGTCGGCGTCGTCGAGGTACGGCTGCAGGCGGCCGGCGCGGAACAGCAGGTCGAAGACCTGCGCCTCCAGAGCACGCTGCACGTCCGAACCCGGTGAGATGCCGAGCTCGCCGGCGCGGTTGACGACCCAGGTGGCCACCCGATTGTTGATCAGGTCGCGGCCGCGCTGTTCACGATCGGCCTGGCTCAGGCCCGGTGCCGCGGCGACGACCGCGGCGAGCTCGGTCGAGACCAAGCGGCGAATCTGGCCGACCACCTCCGGATCGACCTGCGCCGCAGGCGGCGCCGGCGGGGCGGCCGGCTTGGCCGGCACAGCGGCGGGCGGGGGCACTGGCCGCAGGGTGGTGGCGAACGGGTCCGCCGACGAGGGCTGGCCGGCCCGCGCCGCCGCCGTACCGCCGCGGGCGACGACAGCGCGGCGTGGTGCCGGGGCGGGCGCCGCCGGGTCCTCCCCCGGAGCGATGACGGGCGAGTCGTGGACCGGACTAGCGCGCAGCATGGGCACCTCCGGGAAGCGGGGCCCCGTTCGGGGCCTGGGGCGCCGGGCGCGGGGCGAGCTGCTCGCGGCGCTGGAGCACCAGGGCGTGGAGACGGTCGGCGGCAGTGGCGGCGTGGCGCATCAGGTCGCTGCGCCGGAAGCGGCGCTCACCCAGGTCGGCGCCGTCGGACAGCACCTCGGCGGCCCGCGGGTCGAACGGGAGCTCGGCGGCGACGGGAACGGCAAGGCGGGCGCCGATCTCCGCCGCACTGTAGGGGCCGGCCGTGACGAGCAGCAGCCGCAGGGCGTCGCGCCCGACGCCGCGGGCGTCGAGGTCCTCGGCCAGGGCCCGGACCCGGTGCTCGGCATGGTGGACTCCGCGCAGCGTCGTGCGCACCACCGCCAGCACCAGGTCGGCACGCAGCACCATGGCCGCGGCGGTGCCCGTGCCGCCGCGCCGGCCGAGGTCGGCGATCACGTCGTGCTGCGCGCCTTCGTCGATGCCGACCAGCAGGTCGGCGAGCTGCGGCCACACGCTCTGCATCCCCGGGGCCTGCGCCGGGTTGGTCAGGCCGGGCAGGACCAGGCGCTCCTTGCGCTGGTCGGAGAGGTCGAGGAGTTGGCGCCAGAACGCCTCGCCCAGGCGGCCGGTGCGCGCGGCCACCGGAAGGTTCTGCAGTCCGTGCGGGCCGGGGGTGGCGCCGCGCAGCGCGCCGGCGACGACCGAGCCCCCGTCCGGGTCGCACTCGGCCATGACCACGTGCCGGCCCGGCGCGAGGGGCCAGGTCATCGCCAGGGCGAGCGCAGCGGTGGTCGCGCCCGGCGCGCCGGGGCAGCCCGCGACCGCGATCAGCGCCATCAGCCGGCCGCCGACGGGCTCTGCACGATGATCGCGATGTTGCCGGTCGACGCCCGCGCCGCCACGGTGGCGCCGGCGTTGGCGTCGACGGAGACGTCGACGGTGAGGCTGCCGCTGGAGTCGGGCGAGCCGACCCGCACCACCTGCGCCGGCAAGGTGCTCGGCGTGCCCGTCGACGCGCCGGCGTCGGCGGCGACGCTCTGGCCGGGCGTGGAGACGATGACGACTTTCTGGCCCGGGACCAGCGCGGTGGCGGGCAGCTGGCCCGGCTTGACCTGGATGCCGACCAGCTGCTGGCCGGGCTGCACCAGGGCGTCGCTCGTGACGCTGGCCTTCGTCAGGGTGGTGCCCGGCAGCAGCTGGGCGGAGGCGTGCTTGCCCACGATGGAGTCGAGCTGGTCGGCGCCCACCGGCTTCAGCGCCGGGTCCAGGCTGATGGAGGCGACGGTGAGGTCGCCGCGGGTGATGACCTGGCCGAACGCCAGCGGCTTGGCGACGACGAGGACGTCCTCGCGCTGCCCGGCGGCGGTCAGGGTCATCGCTCCGACCAGGCCGCCGACCGCGATCAGGGCGACCGACACCCCGATCAGCGCAGGTCGCCGTCGGCGGGCGCTGACGGGCCGGGGCGCGGCCACCGGAGCGGTGTAGCCGGCGTCGGGACCGCGTGTCTGGGTTGTGCTCACAGTCGAACTCCTGCGGTGGTCAGTTGTTGAGAACCTGGAGCTGTCCGATGGCGACGGTCGTCGTCGACTGCCGCGTCGTGGTGATCGTTCCTCGCTGCCCGCTGGTCGCCGTCCAGTCGACCTTCCAGGTGCTGGTCGCGGTGACGGGGTAGGTACCGCCGGCCGCCGACGTGCGCTGGTAGGTGTGGCCGCAGTCGGGCGAGGAGCTGTTGCCGAACGAGGCGTTGTACGGGGTACCGGCGTTGGCGCAGGTCACTGTGGTGCCGTCGCCCATGTTCCAGACGATCTGCGTGACGTGGCCGGTGGCGGTGACGGTGATGCCGGCCGCGCTGACCGAGGCGCTCTTCGGCCCCCAAGTCGACGGCGTGGGCTTGTTCCACAGCCACACCGGCAGCCCGACCAGGCCCATCGCACCGGCCTTCGGGGCGATGCCGATATCGGCCCCCTGCAGGCCCAACTTCTTGACGGCCTGCTCGGCCATCGCCTGGAGGTTGGGCCCGCCACCATAGCCGGGCGGCCGGTCGAGGCTCCACGTCACGCCGCCCGCGAGCACGGCGTCGGGGCCCGTGCAGGTGACGTCGTAGAGGTCGCCCTGGTCAGGGCCCGGCTTCCAGTCCTTGGGCCTGCGGATCGCGATCTGCCACAGCTGGTCGTCGGGACCCGGTGGAGGGTTGATCAGGTTCCAGTAGCAGTCATCGCTCGGATTGAACCAGCCCAGGCCCTGCCGGTAGCACGGCACCTCGGTGTCGCCGAGCAGGCACGCCACGCTCCCCCCGCCGCTGTCGCCCCCGCCGCCGCTGCCTCCGCCGGTCCCTCCTCCACCCCCGCCTCCTCCGCCGACGACGATGGTGCAGTCCGGGATGAGCGGCGGGCAGGTGACGTCCCCGCCGCCGTCGGCGCGGGCCGATCCCTGCGTGCCGAGCGCGGCGCCGAGCGCACAGACCGCAGCCAGGCCAAGACGCACCCCCCGGCGCCTGGTCAGCACGACTGGTCCCGCTGGATCGCCGCCTGGGTGATCAGCCACGTGCCGTTGTCCAGGATCGCCGTGGCGTTCTCCACGTGCCGGAAACCGGTGCTGGACAGCTTCGCCGGCGCCCCGGTGGTCTTGTCGACGGGTAGGAAGTGGCTGCTGTCCACGCAACTGACGATCGTCGCCGTCGGAGGCTTCGCAGCGAGGTCTACCGCGGTGACCTTCGGCTCCAGGACCGGCTCGCCCTTCACCACCAGGTGCTGGTCCTGGTAGTAGGCCTCGCTCGCCTTGATGTTGGCGAGGGCCTTGTCGGCGGCGTACTTCTGCAGGTCGGATCCGTCGAACGTGCCCGAGGCGTAGACCTTCACAATGCTCGCCCACATGCCGCGGTAGGAGGCCAACACCTGGTCCTTCGCGGCCGCGTCTCCAGAGGCAGACGAGGGTGCCGACGACGAGGGCGATGCCGGCGGCGGGTGCTCAGCCGACGATGTGCACCCACCGCAGACCAGGGCCACCCCCACGACGGCAACTGCAGCGAAGGCGCGCGATCCGGTGAACCGGAGTGAAGTGGGCACGGTCGTTTCCCCCAAGGCGAAGGCGGTCGGGTGCGACATGTCGTAGGCCAAGTAGTGCAGACGGGCGCAGGAACGGTGCGCGGTTTGCCCGGCAGTGTTGCCGTCCCGGCACATGATCGGGACATGGCGGGAACACACCCGCCCGGCGCCGCCCGGCGGCCCGGCCGAGTCGACGGACGGTCAGCTGCAGGAAGGGCGCTTCGTGTGCGGGGCGTGCAGCGCGAGGCGCACCGCCTCGACGGTGGTGCCGAGTGCCGTCGCCAGCATGCTCAGCCCTTGAGGATCGAGCTCGGCCATCCCGCGCTCGATCAAAGACATCTGACTCTGCGGCACGCCGATCCGCTCCGCGGTCTGGCTCTGCGTCAGGTCCGCATCCAGACGGATGCGAGCGATGCTCAGCGGAGCCGGGCGCAGCAGCACGGACGCGGAAATCCCCAGACACGAGGCCATCGCGCACAGCGTGCGCTGCTCCGGAAGCCGCCGGCCGCTCTCGTACATCGACACGTGCGTGCGGTGGAGCAGGACGAGGGAGCCAGCACGGACTGCGGCGGCCAGCTGGTCCTGGCTCAGGCCGGCCAGGCGCCGCTGAGTGCGCAGGGCGGCCGGATCGAAGTGAGCGATGCCGCGAGTGCCCACGCCGCCGTTCTCCTCCGTGCCGGGGCACCCGCGGGTGCCCACCGGGGCCCGGATCGGGGTCGCAACCCGCACACGGACCGATGGCCGGGACGATACCGGCACTGCAGGAGATGCACGGCATTTGGTGCGTGGGCGCTGCAGGGGAGCAGTCTGTGGCGCGTCGACCCCGCAACCGCGTCCGCGGCGCCGGCGTGCTCGCCCGCACAGCTCCCCACCCCCGTCTGCCGCCACCACGGGCAGCCGTGCCCGTGGCATATGTACCGCTCAGATCGCCACGAATCTTGCACGTGATTTCGGACAGGTCAAGGCCATTAACTCTCAGTGATTACATTACTGGGCGTATCCGCCCACTTGTCGCCCGTTCGGTCGGATTTCCAAGGGAAGTCGCACCGGGCGTCCGTTACGGTAAGCATCCACTGACGCAACGTGATGAAGCCCCCGCGATCGAACACCGGGCCGACTTGGCCGGTTCCACAGCTTGACGCCCAACCCCACCCACGGCGAACGGCCGCAGAACGCCGACGGCCCGGTCGCACCGCGCCTTGCGGTGCGACCGGGCTACGACGACACGGACTCGCGATCCCCGGCTACGACACCGCCCCGCCGACCTTCCGCTCGACCAGCTCCATCGCAGCACGCGCACCCTCCACCACGGCGACGCAGGCGAGAATCCGGTCCCGCTCGGCCCGCAACTGCACACCAGCGGCACCGGCCCGCTCGGCGACCTGCGGGTCACGCAACGCGTCACCGCGCACCACCACCACCCGCGGACCCAGCCCCCAGACGATCGCGTTCACGGCCGCCGCCGCTGCCGCCAAACCGTCGAGCTCCACCAGGACCCATTCGTGGTGCACCCAGACCTCGCGCAGCCCGCGGACCAGGCGCTCGTCGCTGGCCTCGTTGATGCTCCGGGCGAGAGCGCCGGGGTGGTCCTTGACAGGGATCAGGGCCAGCGACGCGACGATGCTCAGCGCGATGTCCGGCCGGCTGCTGTAGGGGGTGGTGTGCCAGGCCTGGGCGACGGCTTCGCCCAGACGCCGGGCGTCGTCGTGGCCGCGGGGGCGGCCGAACACGAGGGTGGAACGCTGGGCGGGTACGGGCGCGGTGGAGTGCATCAGAGCTCCGGCGGGAGAGGAAAAGGGCAGGCAGGGAAAGCGGTCTGTGACCGCCTGGATCGGCGGCCACGGACCTATCGGGGAGGGAAGGGGGCCTCAGTACAGGGGCTGAGGCAGGCCGGCGTGGTTGTAGCCGGGTTCGTCCGGGAACCGTCCGGCGGAGTCGGGCACCACGATCTGCCACACTCCGTGCTCGGGGTCGCTGCCGTAGATCTGGCGCGTCATCGCGAAGCGGCTGGTGTCCGAGCAGCGGTGCAGCCGCGCGGTGAAGCCGCCGCCGAGGACGTCTTCGAGCAGGTCGCCCTCACTCGGCACGGCGGTCAGGACCTTGGCGGAGCGGTTCAGGATGGACCCGGCGATGTCGAACGGCAGCGTGGCGACGGCGAGTTCGAAGCCGAGCCCTTCGCTCAGGCCTGTGGTGTAGCTGAAGTCGAGGCACTCGGGCGGGGCGTCCTCGGAGGGGAACACCCCGGTGATGTGAAGCCCGTGCTCTGCGATGTTGCCGTGCACGCGGCTGAGCACGGGGTCGAAGGCGAGCACGAAGTCGTCGAGCAGTGCCTCGAACTCGGCGGCCGCGGCCGCGAGGTCCGCGCCGACGGAGCCAGCGTTGGAGAGGGCAGGGAGACCGCGCAGACGGCGGTTGGCGAGCACGGCCTGGGTCAGGATCTTCTCGTTCATCGGTTCCTTCGGTTTCGGGGACGACCTGCAGGGGCCGAACTGGGACGGGCAGACCTTGTGATCAGTGGCGGCCGGTCGGCTGCCGTCGGCGTTCAGCCGACCGGCAGCCGGGCTCGGGCGGAGCAGCTGCGTCACGCCTCACCCGCGAGGCGGCGGCCGTGGATGTCGATGCGGATGTGAGCGAGGCGCTGCCTCATCTCCCCGATCCCGCGAGCGCCGGACAGCGGCGCATCGAGGTTCGGCCAGGCCGCGCGCGCGAGGTCGACGTACGGCCTGCCGGCCAGCACCGTCACCTCGGCCCGCTCCAGGCCGCGCGCGAGGACCTGGCGCCGCACGATGTCCGCGTCGACGCTGCCGGGGTCGCCGACGGTCAGGTCGTAGGGGTCGATCTCGGTGTCCAGGTCGAGGAGACCGTGGGCGGCGGAGAGGATGTACATGCGTCCGCCGCCGTGCAGCAGCTCCACGCCGGTGGCGCGGCAGGCCCCGTGGAACGAACCGGTGTAGAGGGCACCGGCGCTGACCCGGCGGGGCTGCTTGGTCTTCCCGCAGCCGACGACGACGATGCGGAAGGCTCCCGCCCCTTCGGCGCGGGCCCTGGCCCATCCTTCCTCGGTCAGTACGCCGCCCCAGACGTCGAGCTTGTCCTTCGTCGCGAGCTGCCCGCGAAGGAAAGGCTCGCTCTGGTCCAGGCCGACGTAGCCGAGGGCGGCGAGGGAGACCGTCGTGCGCAGGTTGACGCTCTTCGGAAGCAGACCGAGCGGGTCCTTGGCCCCACCTAGCACTGCGCGGTGCTGGGCCGCTGTGAGACGGGGCGGGGCCGGAGCGGCCGGGCGCGGCTCAGCGGTCGCCTCCCGGCCGAGGTGAGTGGTCATCGGGTTCCTCTCAGAGCAGCAGACGAGGGCGGGCCACCGTGCGCGGCGGCCGAAGCCGACGCGCACGGTGCGATGGAGGATCTGGTCATGGCGGGTAGCCCGGGCTGATCTCGCGCTCAGTTGCCGGTGACGATCGCCAGCGCGTCCATGGCGCGCAGGAACAGGGCGGCCTGCGCCCTGTCGAGACAGTCGTCGGTGAGCTGGATGGTGGACTCCGTCTGCACAGCGGCGGTGGCCTGGCCGTCGAGGGAGGCGGACAGCGCCGTGCGCAGCTGGGCTGCGGCCTCGGTGCCTATGTCCGCGATGACGACCTGCAGCACACCCGCAAGCGACACCTCGAAGTGGAGGTCGTGGGTCAGCTCCGTGTAGATCACCGCGCCCTCGCCGATCGCGGCGGCCAGCTCGGTCGTCGTCATCTCGACGTACTCCAGGACGGCGGGCGGTGCGCTGTCGGCGGCGATGTCGAAGTCCTCGAAGTCCATGGCGTGTTCCCCTTTCACGGGTCGGGCAGCGGGGTTGCAAAAGAAGGCGGTGCGGAGCTGGCCATCGGGCCGTGTCCCCGGCGGCCGCCGGGGACACGGAGGAGGTCACTGGGCCGCTGCGGAGCTCGTGGGAGCGTCTGCCGTGGGGGTCAGCTTGAAGACGGGGCCGATACGCAGCGGGAGGTGCTTGGGCCCGCGGACCGAGCCCGCGACGATCTGCTCTGCGTGCTTGCAGCGCCGAGTCTCGGGGTCGTCGCCATGGATGGCGGAGTTCCAACAGGCGTTGGGACGGCGGTAGGGCGGGACCGGGAAGCGGTGGGTGTAACGGGTGGGGGTCTGGGCGTCGGCCTCGGCACGGTCGCGCTCGGTGGCATCGCGCGACGGGCGGCGGTTGGGCCGCAGCCGGATCACGCGGACGGTGTCGCGCCGCGCTCCCTTGCGGGCAGAGCCACGTGCCGGGGCGGTGACGTCCTCGGTCTCGGTCCAGCCGTTTCGGCCCTCCTGCTGGACGAGCTGCCAAGCGGTGTAGACCGACTGGGTCCAGAAGTACGACGAGTGGGGCGGCTCGTCCGGAGGAAACGGGTCGTCGAACGGGAGGAAGACTGTGTCGATGCGGCTGAACGGACCGTGGCTCTTTGAGCGCCGTACCTGGTCACCTGCCGTGATGACGCGGCCGGTGCGGTTCTCGGTGCCCAGGCGCGTCTCAGGGGCGAGCAGTTCGAACCCCATGCTCCGGGTGCTGTAGTAGGTGAGCCAGATGCCCCGCCGCTCCGGGACCTTCTCCTGCCGCTCGTCGGTCGAGCGGTACAGCCAGCTCACCGGGGTGGTGTGCTTCCAGTCGGCGGGCGACCAGATGCTCCACGACAGCGCGACGATCGGGACGTGAAGCGTGGGGGCCTCGCCGGGGAGGGGCGCTACGCCGGACATCTCCCGGTTCGTCACCGTGTAACTGATCGTTTCAGAATGAGTTTGGTTCTGGGGATTGGCAGTTGAGGTGTTCGGGCGGCAGAGTGCTGCCTGTGTCGGATGATCTTGTGCCTGATGACTTGTGGGATCGGGTGGCCCCGTTGCTGCCGCCGCGTCCCGCGCGGCGCCATCGCTATCCGGGCCGCTTGCCGGCGGATGACCGCGCGGCCCTTCGCGGCATCGTGTACGTGCTGTGCAAGAGCGTGAGCTGGCGGGACGTGCCTGCGGAGCGGACCGGGTGCAGCGGGATCACGGCCTGGCGCCGGCTGCGGGACTGGACCGAGGCCGGCGTGTGGCCGCGCCTGCACGAGGTCCTTCTCGCCGAGCTGCGAACCGCGGGCCTGCTGGAGATGGACGACTGCGCGATCGACGGCTCGCACGTCAGGGCTCTGAAAGGGGGGCTCACACCGGACCTTCGCCGGTCGACCGGGCCAGGCCGGGCAGCAAACACCACCTGATCGTCGACCGCCACGGCACCCCGATCGCAGTCACCCTGACCGCCGGCAACCGCCACGACGTCACCCAGCTCCTGCCGCTCCTGGACGCGATCCCGCCGATCCGGGGACTGTGCGGACGCCCGCGGACACGGCCGCGCAGGCTGTTCGCCGACCGGGGCTACGACTTCGACAAGTACCGCCGCCTGCTTTGGAAGCGTGGGATCAAGCCGCTCATCGCCCGCCGCGGCGTCGCCCACGGCTCCGGACTCGGCAAGACCCGCTGGGTCGTCGAACGGACCTTCGCCTGGCTCCATCAGTTCAAACGCCTCCGCATCCGCTACGAGATACGCGCCGACCTCCACCTCAGCCTGCTCCAACTCGCCTGCAGCATCATCTGCTTGCGACGACTCCGAACCTCATTCTGAAACGATCAGTTAGACACCACAATGATCACGAAGCCCGTGCCTGCCTTCCTGTGCACCCCCGGCCGGTAACCAACCGCACGAACCCGGAACTTGAAGCCACCCTGCCCTCACGGGCCACCGCTAACCATGCACGAGGCCGTAAGGACGATGCGATATCGACATAGTGCAACCAAATTACCTTGGCGATGAGCCACTTATCGCACTCTCAGTCAAATTTGGATAAGTCGGGCATACTGGATAATGCCTTGAGTCGGGGACTCTGCTGGCAAAGTCGGTGCCGCCTCGCGGGAAGATGAAGTCCAGTCATCTTGGCTGTGGAGGTTTGGTATTATGTCTTGCCGGTGGCGTCGAAATACCTGAAGTGACGGCTGCCTTGGTGCGCCAGGCCCACGTCCGAAGGCTATGGCAGTCACGCGTGCCCGTGATGCGCTGGGTGGGCTGTTCAGAGATCAGAACTTCCTGCTCGATAATCTGCGCGAGATCCTCGCGGAGCTGGGCCGTCCGGCGCTTTGACCCGCACCGGCCTGATCATGGACGATTGACCGGCATTGCGCTTTCAAGTTCAGTAAATATCGAGGAGAAATTCACCCGATCGGCTCGGTTCCATGGGAAATACATGACAGGTCCACACGCAACGCGTACCCATTCCTTTGGGTGTAGGAGAGAATCTTTTCGCGGTCCCGCTCTGCATCACTTTTCCATTCTTCCCAATAGGGAATTACCACCCTGTCGACGTCGCCCCAAGAAAGGTCGCCGTGGATCTGGGCTTCGAAGTATGTCGATGGGCGATACGATCCAGCCGAAATATGTTCTTTAAGATCCAAATCATAAGCAAATGATGTAGCTTCGGCGAATGCAAGGCGAACAACTTCGTCGCTACCGTAGGCCAATAGGGAATAGAGAGTTTCTGCGCCAGTTACTGCTCGTGCTCCGCGCGCCCCACTATCCAAGCTGTCGCTCGGCGTGAACGTTGATCGCGCCCTGACCTCCTGCTTCCAGGTGATTGCCATATTCCCAAATACACTGATTCCGTGAGGCTGAAACCTGGATAGTAGCGCTGCATACTTCGGCAAATCTCTCGGCTCCTTCGGTTTATTTTCCCCAGTTCCACCGCAAGCGACGCCCAGAGTCGCAGAGTATCCCATAGCCTTCTCGGCCGCGGCCCGGGCGTCCAGCGTACTGACCGCTTGGCTCGTACCGACCTCCCAGCGATTGCGAAATGCTCCTGCCGGATCGGCAAATAGAGCGTCGAGCCGGCTGGTACCCATGGTGGTGACCAGAAGCATTCCTGTTTGCAGGTGTTTATGTACCGTCCGCAGGAGCTGGTCCAAGTTCATAGCAGTATACGGTTGCCCCCATGACGCCTGGCGCAGTCGTTCTTTTGCGACCATCTGATCTTGCTTGACGAATTGGCGACAGCGCTTTTCAATAATGATCAACGCTGCTACCTGTGGTTCTCTAAGATGCGCCCAGGTCCGGGCTGGACGGGACCGCAGTTCGTCGAAAAGTGTCAGATCTTCGTTTATGCGTCGGACCTGCCGCTCCCACATCCGAACCAGGGAATTATCGATCGATCTAGCATTAGCGATTTCGCCTTGGAGGCGACTGGCTTCAGCCCTCGCTTCGGCCGCCGCACGCAGAGAGTCACGCGCCTGCAGCCATCGTGCTATTTGCAAGTCGCGGGCGCCTGGAACCATTTCCTGCGTCGCACCCTCAATGCCTACATTAGGCGCGGCCTCGTTTGCATCTCCGGGCAAACTGACGGGCATCGCAAGACCAAACCGTGGGTCAAGTCCGAGGCTGGCGAGTTCATCGTATATGTATAGCTTAAGCTCGGAAATCGCCCCCCAGCGAGGGCTCGCACTTGCGCTGATCTTGCTTTCTTCCCATTGGCTGATCGCGTCAATGACGTTCCGAAGTTGCTCCATGGTAGGGTTTTTGCCGGTCAATTTGGCTACTGCTAAATCCACCAGTTGAAGCTCAAGTGACCGCGTGGCGAGTGGGCCGATCCGGGACCTCTTTAGCCAATCGGATATGACGTCCGGCACTTTGCCTTCTGTTTCGCGTATCCCTTCCGCTATCGTACGGTCGCTTCCTATTGCAGCGCCAGCAGGAACAGCCGCCTTGCTCTTATTCAGGCTGGCCTGCGTTTCCGCCGGATCTCGAGTAAGTCGGTCAATGGAGTTGAACATTCCGCGATCTGTGGCGCTGTCAACACCGGAGGTCACACGCGAGGAGCCCGCTCCGCTACCAACCACAGTGGATATGAGGCCTGCCCCGGTGGCTTGACGGTCGGTGTCCTTGCCAACCAAGTCCGTAGCCCTGCCACCAGCCTCGGTCCAAGGTCTGGGGGTTCCGCCAGGGAGGTCCGTACTGTAGCGGGTGGCAGTAGCGACACGGATGGAAATCACGGCGTGTGCGGCTTCGGGGTCGACGTAGAGGGCGTAGGCCGTCACCCCTGCGAGAAGTGCCCTGCGCCGGAGTTCGGCCTGCGTGACGGGATCGGTCCCGGCGAGCAGATCCGGCCCGGACAGCAGCGGACGGATCAGCCTCCACGCATCCGTCACCAGGCCGTCCGCCTCATCCTCACTCACCAGCGACATGAGATGCTCCCGCACCCGCCCGGGATCCCCCTCATCCCACACCGGATGCGCCTTCCCCTTCCCCTTCCCCTTCCCCTTCCCCGAGGCCACTGGGTCCTCGGCACCCTCCTCCGCCCGGAGCCAGGCGTCGAGATACCCACTGAAAACCCCACCGGCCTCCCCGTCCCAGGCCCCGCGGGCGCCCATGACAGCCTCCGGCCCCCCACCGACACCCCTTCCCGCCGGACTCAGCTGCGAAGTATCGCTTCCCGACAGCATGGCGAACACGCGCTCGGCGACTGCCGAGCCGGACCTGTCGGCGGGGTTACGAACGGGCGGGGCCGGGTTCACGGCGGAGCCGGCCGAAACGGTTCCCCTTGCCGCGCCCCGCACGCCCACGTCGCCCGCCGCGCCACTCCCGGCCGCGTTGCCGCTCCGGCTGCCGGATGGTCCCGCGCCTTCGCTCTGCGTGACAGGGGTGGTCGTCGGGCCGGTCGTGGACGCCCCGCTCGTGCCCACGTGTCGCTGCTCCGGCTTCTTCGCTCCGCCGAGCATTCGGATCTGCCCGGTGTCCGAATCCGTCACCGCGGCCAAGCCCGCCCAGGCTTGGATTTCCTGCAGCAGCACCCACGGGTCGATGTCGTGAACGTTGAGGGCGTTTTCGGCGTCGTTCCAGGCGTTGGTGAGGCGGTCGACGTCGGTCTCGCCGTTGCTGAGGGCGTTGGTGTAGTCGTCGAAGGCCTGCTGCCAGCGTGCCCAGGCCTGGTGCCGGGCAGATCCCTCCGGAGTGGAGACAGACCCCAGGCGGCGCTCGAGTATGGGCGTGAGACCGGGGTGCTGGTTGCCGGCAAGAGCGGGTGCGCCGCCGCCCGCAGCGGGAGCGTCGGGTCGTCGGGGGGCCTTCGGGTCGGGGATTGGGGGGGTGTCGACGGAGTGCCGGAATTGCCAGAGGTCGGTGTCGGCCGGTGCGGAGGCGGGCCCGGTGGTAGGGGGGTCGGGGTCGATTCCGAGGCCGAGTAGTAAGTCGTGCAAGGTGGCGTCGGTGCCCATGGCGGTGTCGGTCGTGGCCGTGGGGTTGTCCAGGTCCATGGCAGGGTCGACGGTGGCCGTAAAGTTGTCGGTGCCCATGACGGCGTCGGTGTCGGGTTCCGGGTGGGTGGGAGGTTGGAGGGCCATCCAGTGGCGCTCGTAGTTATTGACGAGGGTGACGGAGGGTCCGGTGGTTGGGGGGAAGTGGGGGCGGGCGAGGGTTTCGAGTGCGCCGTCGGGGTCGAGTCGTCTCAGGTCGATGCCGAAGACGAGGCGGGCGAGGTAGGGAGTGATGTCTCCTGCGCGGTCGTGCCAGTTCCGGGGGGTGGCGATGGCGTCGGCGATGCCGGCGCGGACGGCGTCGGCGTGGGCTTCGTCGGGAAGACGGGGGTTGGTCCATGCCATGCCTTCGAGGACGGGGAACTGGCTTTCTTCGAGGGCGTTCCACAGCGGGCGTTGGGGGCCGGTCGGGTGGGCGAGTTCCGCTCTCAGACGGTTGGCGAGGTGGGTGCGCAGGCCGAGGGGGGTGGGGGCAATCCCTCGTGCGGTGAAGGTCTGGGCCGGGGCGGCCGCGAGGAGTGCGTGGTAGAAGCAGTCCCCGTCGCCGGGCGGGTTGTAGAGGGTCTGCCCGGAGCTTGACAGGTATTGGTTCTGCGCCTGGGTCAGCCGGGGGTGCGCGGCGGGGACATGCCCGGTGCCGCCCGCGGGCGGCACCGGGGTGGGGCGGGCCGCTAGGGTGCCCGGGCCCGCAGCGGTGGTGTCGGTCTGCCGGTGCGGGGGCGGGGGGTTCCCGGTCGTGGGCGCGGTCGCGGTCGTGGTGGTGGTTCTGCGGCGTTTGGCAGGCCGTCCCGGCGTTCCGCCGGCGGGTGCCTGGGGTTGGCGGTGGGCGGTGGGGGGTTTCTGGCCTGTCGGGTGCTGTGAAGTTTCCCCGACCGAGCGTGCGATTTCGAGCGCTTTCCTTCCGGGTTTGATGCCCACCATGGCCAGGACCTCCGCCGTGGGCCCGGGGGCTTTCAGGAACTCCCCGACGGTCTCGGCTGGCACTCTGCCGAAGCGCTCGTGGCCGTCAAAGTAGCCACCCAGAGGAAACTCTTGCCCGTAGGCGGTGGTGAATGTCCCGCCCTCGCCAGGGGCCGGCAGCCCGGCGCTGCCCGCGGCAATGTGGTCCAGCAGAGCCAGTAGCGCCTCCAGGGACGGGACCTGCACCACTCCGATCGACGGCATGCCCGCCGCGTGCAGCGCCGCCAGCGTCTCCAGCGACACCGCAGCCCTGCCCCGGCCGACGTTGTAGAACCACCGGCCGGTGACAGCGGCGCCGTCGGCGTCGGCCTCCGCCACCGTCTCCACTTGCTTGGGCATGAGGCCGGTGCGGCCGGGGGCCGCCGCCTGCCAGGCCTGCAGGGCCTCCACCGCCCGCACCTGCTCGGTGCGCGTGCGGGGAGGGGGCGCTGGCAGGCCCAGCCTCCCGGCCGCGCCGGCGGCTCCGCCCAGCTCCCGGTACTGGGCGGTGCTGAGCGTGGCATCGCCGGCCCGGACGGCCTGCCAGTAGTCCCGCAGATTCTGCGGCTGCCTGTACGCGTCTTCGAAGGCGGGTCCCTCGTCGGGCTCCGTGGCGTCCGGGTTGTCCTCTGCCCAATCGGCCAGGGCCCGCACGAACTCCTCCGATGCGTGCACCCGTCCGGGCCCGGTCCGCTGCAGGCCCGCCGCGTGCAGCGCCGCCCACGTCTCCCGCGACACGCACGCCAGGCCCCGGCCGACGTTGTAGAACCATTGACCGGTGACGGCGGAGCCCTCCGCGCCCTTCGGCGCCACCACCTCTCGCTCCCCGGGCATGCGGCCGGTGCGGCCGGGGTCCGCCGCCTGCCAGGCCTGCAGGGCCTCCACCGCCCGCACCTGGTCGGCACGCGTGCGAGGGGCTGGCAGGCCCAGCCTCCCAGCCGCGCCGGCGGCTCCGCCCAGCTCCCGGTACTGGGCGGTGCTGAGCGTGGCATCGCCGGCCCGGACGGCCTGCCAGTAGTCCCGCAGATTCTGCGGCTGCCTGTACGCGTCTTCGAAGGCGGGTCCCTCGTCGGGCTCCGTGGCGTCCGGGTTGTCCTCTGCCCAATCGGCCAGGGCCCGCACGAACTCCTCCGATGCGTGCACCCGTACGGGCCCGGTCCGCTGCAGGCCCGCCGCGTGCAGCGCCGCCCACGTCTCCCGCGACACCCACGTCATGCCCCGGCCGACGTTGTAGAACCACCGGCCGGTGACAGCGGCGCCGTCGGCGTCGGCCTCCGCCACCGTCTCCGGTAGCTTGGGCATGAGGCCGGTGCGGCCGGGGGCCGCCGCCTGCCAGGCCTGCAGGGCCTCCACCGCCCGCACCTGCTCGGTGCGCGTGCGGGGAGGGGGCGCTGGCAGGCCCAGCCTCCCGGCCGCGCCGGCGGCTCCGCCCAGCTCCCGGTACTGGGCGGTGCTGAGCGTGGCATCGCCGGCCCGGACGGCCTGCCAGTAGTCCCGCAGATTCTGCGGCTGCCTGTACGCGTCTTCGAAGGCGGGTCCCTCGTCGGGCTCCGTGGCGTCCGGGTTGTCCTCTGCCCAATCGGCCAGGGCCCGCACGAACTCCTCCGATGCGTGCACCCGTACGGGCCCGGTCCGCTGCAGGCCCGCCGCGTGCAGCGCCGCCCACGTCTCCCGCGACACCCACGTCATGCCCCGGCCGACGTCGTAGAACCACCGGCCGGTGACAGCGGCGCCGTCGGCGTCGGCCTCCGCCACCGTCTCCTGTCGCCTGGGCATGCGGCCGGGGGCCGCCGCCTGCCAGGCCTGCAGGGCCTCCACCGCCCGCACCTGCTCCGTGCGCGTGCGGGGAGGGGGCGCTGGCAGGCCCAGCCTCCCGGCCGCGCCGGCAGTCGCAGCAGCGGCCTTCTTCGTCCTCAGGGCCTCTTCCACGACTCTCCCGGTGCGTTCGGGATCGTGGTTGAGGCCGCGGGCGATATTGAGGAACACCATGAACACGGATCGCTGGAGGTCCTGGCTCAAGTTGGAGGGCACCGGCGCGATCTGGTTGACCAACGTATGCGCTTGACCGACCAATCGCCGGGCCTCCGCAACGTTCCCCACCTCGGCCGCCAGGCGGTCGAACAATCGCTGCACCTGGGCCGGCCCGGCTACGAACGTGGAGTCCCCGCCCACCGGCCCGTCACTACCGGCATCCCATACCGGGCCATACACCGCTCGCCCGGACTCACTGCGCCTCCATCCACCGAGATACCCCCTGAGCGCAGCGATGAAATCTCCCGGTCCGCCGCCACCTTCCGCGGCAGCACTGGGCCCAGCAGTCGCAACCCCACCGTCCTGAACCCCGGCTGCGGGGATCGGGTTCGCCGGATGCGGATTGCTCGTTCCCCAGTGGGGCTGGTAGAGGCTCTCCGTCTGGCTGACCGTCAGGGTCTGCCCGACGGCGGTCGGCAGGTCCGCCGCATTGAGGGTCTCCTCGGTGGCAATGGCAGTGCCGGCCGCGTCGGTGACCGGAACGCCCGGAACGGCGGGGGCCGTGGTGGTCGGTGAGGGGGTGAAGAAGCTTCCGCCCGTTTCCCGGGCCGGGTGGGGGTGGTTGTTCGGGCCTGCGGAGGTCTCCTGATCCGCTGCCGCCTGGTTGAGCATCTGGATCATTTCGGCGTCGTGCGACGACCTCGCTGCCGGGGATTCGGCCAAAGTCCGAAGGAGGTCCTCTTGTGTGCGGAGCCAGTCGAGTGTCGCTGCTGAGGCGTCGGCGCCGTTCACTACCCGTGCGAGTGCGGGAACGGCGACGAGCGCCGTCCACAACAGGCTGCCGTCGCCCTTGTCGTAGGCCCGGTCCTCGGCGAGGTCGGGGTGGCGAGCCACGAGCCTGTCCAGCGTGTCGTGGTGCATCGTCAGTTCGGAGGTGTCCGCGAGGGTGGTGGCGGTGCCCTCGAGGATGCTGAACCAGTCGGTCAGGGCGTCGGGGTGGCCGGGGGCCGTCTGCCCGCCGGCGCCACCCACCTCCTGACCGACGACCGGACCACCCGCAACTGCGTAGCCAGTGGTGGTCCGTGCGCCGGTGATCTCCCCCGCGCCGCCGGGGTCCGCACCGCTGGACGATCCCGCACCCTCCCGCGTGCCCGGGCCGGTGGACGACCCCGCCACAGGCTCGACCGGAGCGAGCATGCCGGCAGGATGCGGCTCGCTCCAACCCTTCTGGTAATGCTCGAAGAGGTCTCTCACCTGCCCGGTCGTCAGGACTGCTGCGTGGTCGGACGGGAGATCCGCCAGCACCGCCACGAAGAGCTGAAACCGCAACGGCGGGCGGGGTGCGAAGATCTGGCGAACGAAATCATCGCGGGTTTCCTGCTCCGTCTCCCGAAACCAGGCGGCAAACGCCGGCACTCGGACCAGTGCCACGCCCAACACGGTCCGGTTCTCCAAGGAATCGAGAAGGCGCGGGAAGGCCTCCAGGGTCGGGGCCAGTTCGCTCCAGCGGGAAACGCCGGGAAGACCGTCTCGGACGGAGCGCCTATCCGCGTTCAGGTCTTCCTTGGTGGGCATGGGCGTGGTGCGGGCGTCTGCCGGGAGCGTGCTGAGAACGATGGCGAATCTCCCGAGCTCCCGGTGTATCCGGGCGCGCGTCAGAGCGGCGGCCTCGTCCTTCGGGAGCCCATTGACCCAACCGACCAGAGAATGTCGGTTGAATGTGCTGAACCAGCGGACGCGCTCCAGGGTGACGTTGCCGGCGGTGGTGAGGAACTCGGCGAACGCCCGGGACCTGCGCGCCGCTTCCCACAGCGAACTACTTTGGCTGGCTGCTCTGCTCAGCTGGGGGTGGGCCTCGAGAAGGTCGGCGAGGTGCTCGATCCCGTCCACCCCGCGGTGGGCGAGCAGGGCGGCACGGTCACTCCTGTTAAGGGCTCCGGCGGCCTGGTTGCGCAGGGCTCCGCCGTTGACGCTGCCGGTGACGGTCGTGCGGGCGGTGTCGGTCGTGGTGTCTTCGGTCCTAGTGGTGGCGTGGAGTGCGAGGAGGTTGTGGGCGGTGTCGGGATCGGTGTGGAGGGCGTAAGCGGTCACCGCGGCCAGCCGGGAGCGCCGCCGCAGCATCTCGCGCGTCGACGGATCGGCCGCGATGACCACACTGGGCCCCTTCTGGGGCAGAACGTTCTGCAACAGCGACGTCCACGCCTCGCCCACAAGCCCCTCGGCCCGCTCCTGACCCACCAGCGACACAAGATGGGCGTGTATACGCTCGGGATCCTCCTCGTCCCACACCGGATGCCCCCTCCTCTTCCCCACTGCAACATCCCCGGACGCACCACCCGCAACGACCGCACCCTCACCGGCCGCGCCCTCACCCCTCATACCGTCCCCGGTCGAATCATCCCCGGGGCCGTCGGTCGCTGTTGTGGTGCTGGCGGCTGCCGTGTCGTCGGTGTTCTCCGCCGGCCGCTCCGTACGCTTCTTCCCAGCCTCCGCCCAGCCCTTCAGGACAGCACCGAACAACCCGCTTACATCACCACCGTCACCGGCCAGTGAGCCGGCAACGAACGGCTCCCGCAGCTCCGCGACGTCCGACCGCGAAGAATCGTCCCGAGACAGCACGGTGAACACCCGCCGGGCAACCGTCGGACCGACCCGACCGTCCGCAGTGCGATCCGACCCCACACCACTCGTGACAGAGCCCGCAACTCCGGCCTCGACTGCGACCGAGCTTCGGCCACCGGACCGATCCGAACCTGGGCTTTGCCCGGCCGTTACATCGATGTCGGGTGAGAGCGCGAACTCCTCCTCGTCGCGGGTGTCGAAGTCGTCGTCAGAACCGTCGCCGGAGCCGAGTTCGGGGACGGGGTCCGCGTCGATGACGTCTTCGTCGAGGACGTCCTCGCGGCGCACGCGTTGCTGTGCGTCGAACTCCTCCCGCGAGGCGTGCCTCCGGGCTGTCGTCGTCCCGGCGTTCTCCCCCGGGTCCGATTCCACTGCTGGCGCAGGTTGCGGCGCGGGCAGGGTGATGCCAGCCGGGCCGGGAGTGTCTTCGCCGGTGGTCTCGATCCGCGCGGGGGCGCCGGCTGCGGGGCCTGTGCCGTTGAGCGCGGCCAGGACACGGTCGGCCGCGGTCGAGGACTGCACGCCACGGGGCCGGGCGCTCCCCTCGCCGCCTCCGCCGGCCTCAGCCGCGGTCCCCGGCACGACGAGGCCGTCGACGACGACACGCCCGGCGTCCGAACCCGCGGCTTCGGCGCCCGAGGCTTCGGCGCCCGAGGCTTCGGCGCCCGCGGGTCGGGGGCCGGAGGTGACGGGGCCGGAGGCGACCGCGCGCGGCCCGGGTGCCGTCCGGGCCGCGCTCTGCAGGACAGGATCGCCGACCGACCGCGTGCCGCCGGTGGCGCCGTCGGCCGCAACACCCTCGACCGACTGCACCCCGGGAGCGGCCGCCGCCGGCGCGGCACTCCGTGCCTGCGGCCCGTTCTGCCCGGCCACCTCCTGCCCGACCAGGTCCGGCCCGGACCCGACCACGACCGCTCCCCGCGGAGCACTCCGGTCCCCGACAACGGGAACAGCGCTCCCGACAGGGATGCCGGCGGTGGTCACGGGAGCAGTGCCGCTCACCGCCGGGCCCGTCCCCGCGGCAGCAAGGCCGGTGCCGGCGGTGCCGGGGGTGGTCACGGGAGCGGTGCCGCTCGCCGTCGGATCCGTGCCCGCGGCAGCAAGGCCGGTGCCGGCGGTGCCGGCTGTGGTGAGGAGGGCGGTGCGGCTCGCCGTCGGATCCGTCCCTGCGGCAGCAAGGTCGGTGAGGGCGGTGCCGGGGGTGGTCACGGGAGCGGTGCCGCTCGCCGTCGGATCCGTGCCCGCGGCAGCAAGGCCGGTGCCGGCGGTGCCGGCTGTGGTGAGGAGGGCGGCGCCGCCCTTCGCCGGACCCGACCCCGCCACGGTGAGGGGCTGGGGTGTCGTGTCCGTGGCGTGGGTCGCGCCATCGCCGGCCCGGCCGAGCGCACCCGTGGGAGCGGCGTGCTGCATCACAGGACCGGACGGGGCGGCGTCGACCGGCACACCCACACGGCCCGCGTACTCCACGCCGGCGACCGCGGCAGGCACAGCGACGGCGGCGGCGGTGCCGCGAGCGCCAGCAGCGGCCGGGGCGCGCGTGTCCTCCGAATCGGGGACGGAAACATCCGCGGTCGCGGTCGCGGTCGCGGTCGTGGGTCGTGGCAGCGCGGCAGACGCGGGCAGCGAACTCGCGGACTGCCGCGCGACAGGCTGCGGCCCCTGCCCGGAAGCGTGCCCGTCACGGAAAGCCGCACGCGTGTCACCGGAGTCCGCAGCCGAAGCACCCGCGGCCGCGGGCCGGGCAAGCCCCACCGCCGCTGCAACCGCGGTGTCGCGTTCCCGCACCTCCTGCGTCCCGCCGCGCGTCGCCGACGTGTCGTCGACACCGATCGCCCGGTCCGACCGCGCAGCCCCCCGCGTGCCCACCGCACCCGCATCCGCTGTGCTCCCCGCCGCACCGAACGCGGTGACGAGCCCCGGCAGCGAGGCCGGGCCCGTCGCGAGCGCCGCACCCGCAGCGGGAAGCCCGTTCAGGTGGGCCTCAAGACCCTCGAGGCCGTGCCCCTTGTCGAGGCCCAGGACGCCCTTCGCCCACTGCGCGCCCTCGAAGACGAAAAGCTCAAAGACACTGCTCACCCCCGAACCCGCGAAACCCACCGGACTGAACCCCCCGCCGACCACCGCCGCAACCGCCGCGCTCTCCAACAAGGCCTCGGTGACCGCGTTCGACCCCACACTCCACGGATGGCTGCGCCCCAACCCGGTCTTCGCCCCCACCGCCTTCGCGAAAGCCGACCCCGACACCACCGAAAGCGCCGGCTTGTGCAAACCCCCGATGAACGCACCCATCGCACCCGACCTGGCGATACCCCTCCAGTCGTACCCGCGCCGACGAAACCCGCTCGGCGCCCCGTCGATCATGAACGTCTGCGCCGCGAAACTCGTCAACGACTCCGACAACGCCTCCAACGCCGCCGCCGCACCCAACCGCCCCACCCGAGTCAACCGCACCAGCCGCACCAGCAACCGCACCCGCGCCCGCGCCATCAACAACGCCCGCTGCACACCCGCCCACGCCGGGAAGAACGGCTCCAACATCTCCAGAACCACAAGCTCCACGAAAAGCTGCACCAGCTCCGCGACCAACTCGACCTTGCCCTCGAAGATCTGCGACGCCGTACCACGCTGAACCCCCGACACCGACGACACCTGCCCCCGCACCCCGCGCAGCAGACCCCCGCCACCATCCGTGAACTGCCCCATCGCCCGCACGAACTGCTCACGCGTCTCCGAAGGCAAATGCCGCGCCGCACCACGCACCGCATCATCGACATCCGCCTCGAAATCCCGGACCATCGACGCGATCCGAGCCAAACCCTCCGACGACTCCAACGCCAACGACGCACTCGCCTGCGGAAAAAACGACCCCGTCAACACAAACATCAAAACATCCAACACCGAGCCACGCCCCACCACCGGCTCAGCCACCACCACACACCACCCCCCACACCCACCCCAGCCGAAAACACCCCACCAGCCAACCAGCCCACCAGCCCAACCCTGCACGTCTAAACAGGTGTCAGAAACAGCCGCACGATCCCCCACCGGGGTACATCACCTACGGACACCAGACCCTGCCCGAACGAACACAAAGAAACCCGTCCGGGCCTGCAAAAAAGACGGCTCTGGGGTCTGTCCGGTGAATGGCTCTGTCCCGTAATCGGTGGTGACGAGGTGTGACGGTCGTCGTTGGCATGGTGTGCGTGATGTCAACAAGCTTGTGGGCGTGGTGTTTTCGGGCCTGTCAGCCTTGGTCGTCGAGGGTGTGGCGGACGAGGGCGAGGTCATCCGGGTGTCGGCGCGGACGCGGGACAATCCGGTGCCGTGCCCGGCGTCGGGCGGCCGTCGGGGCGGGTGCACGGCTTCCACGGCCGGAGGGTCGCGGACGTCCCGGTCGACGGGCGGAGGGTCGTGGTGTCGGTGCGGCTGCGGCGGCTGGTGTGCCCAGTGCTCGGCTGCTCGCGGCAGACGTTCCGCGAGCAGGTCCCCGGCGTCGTGGAGCGCTACCAGCGCCGCACCAGACGACTTTCCGACCAACTCGGTGCCGTGGTCGAGGAGTTAGCGGGCCGGGCGGGTGCCCGCCTCTCTCGCGCGCTGACGTGCGCAATCTCCCGCTCGACCGCCCTTCGTCTACTGATGCGCCAGACGCTGCCGCCCCGTCGCGTCCCGCGCGTGCTCGGCGTCGACGACTTCGCCCTCAAGCGCCGGCACCGCTACGCGACCGTGCTCATCGACGCCGAGACCGGCGAGCGGATCGACGTCCTGCCCGGCCGCACCACCCAGGCCCTGACCGCGTGGCTGCACGAGCACCCCGGGATCGAGGTGGTCTGCCGGGACGGATCCGGCTGCTACGGAGAGGCGATCCGCCAGGCCCTGCCCGAAGCGGTGCAGGTCAGCGACAGATGGCACCTCTGGTCGAACCTGTGCCACAGGGTCTTGGCCGAGGTCCGCTCCCACGCCGCCTGCTGGGCCACCGCCGTGAACCCCGTCCGACCCGGTGGCATCCGCGAGCAGACCACCCGCGAGCGGTGGCACAAGGTCCACGACCTGCTCGGCCAGGGCGTCGGCCTGCTCGAATGCGCCCGCAGACTCGACGTCGCCCTGAACACCGTCAAGCGGTACTCCCGCATGAAGGAGCCCACTGGCGATCACCGCGCGCCTCGCTACCAGCCCACGCTCGTCGACCCCTACCGCGACCACCTGCGCGCCCGCAGGGCCGAGGACCCCGCAGTGCCGGTCACCCACCTCCTGCGCGAGATCAAGGAACTCGGCTATACCGGCAGCGCGAACCTGCTGGTCCGCTACCTCACCCAAGGCCGCGCCGAGGGCGACAGGCCCGTCACCACGCCGAAGCACTTCGCCCGCCTCCTGCTCACCCGCCCCGAGAACCTCCGCGACAAGGACACCTCACTCCTGCAGGAACTCGTCCAGACCTGCCCCGAGATGGCCGAACTCGCATGCCTCACGCACGAGTTCGCCACGCTGCTGGCACCGGCCGAGGGCAACGCCGCAAAGCTCACCGACTGGATCACCAAGGTCCGCACCGCCGACCTTCCCCAGCTGCACTCCTTCGCCAACGGTCTCGAACTCGACCGCACCGCCGTCAATGCCGGACTCACCCTCCCCTACAGCAACGGCCGCACCGAGGGCGTCAACACCCGAACCAAACGGATCATGCGGCAGATGCACGGCCGAGCCGGCTTCCCTCTGCTCCGCCACCGAATCCTCCTCCCGTGATCACCACACAGCGTCACCACCGATTACGGGACAGAGCCAAATGAACGGTGTAACTCGGGTGGGTTGAGTTAGCGGCGGCCGATGGAGAGTCGGCCGTCGGAGGCGATCTCGAAGGCGTTGAGTGCGGCCTTCCAGCGGGTCGTCCAGCGTTTGCGGCCGGCTCCGGTCGGGTCGAGCGATATGATTGCCCTGTAGACGCACTTCAGGGCCGCCTGCTCGTTCGGGAAGTGCCCGCGCGAGCGGACGGCTTTGCGGATCCGGGCGTTCACCGACTCGATCGCGTTCGTGGTGCAGATGACCCGGCGGACCTCGGCGTCGAAGCTCAGGAAGGGCACGAACTCGGCCCAGGCGTTCTCCCAGAGCCGCACGATCGCCGGATACTTCCTGCCCCATGCCTCGGAGAACTCCACGAACCGCTCGAGTGCGGCGTCCTCGGTCGGCGCCGTGTAGACGGGCTTGAGCGTCTTGGAGATCTTGTCCCAGTCCTGCCGGGCCGCGTAGCGGAACGAGGCCCGGATCAGGTGGACGATGCAGGTCTGGGTGACGGCCTGCGGCCAGACCGCGGCGATGGCGTCCGGCAGGGCCTTGAGGCCGTCGCAGACGACCATGCAGACGTCCGCGACGCCGCGGTTCTTGATCTCGGTCAGCACGTGCAGCCAGTACTTGGCGCCCTCGCCGCCGTCACCGGCCCAGAGCCCGAGGATCTCGCGGGTGCCCTCGACGGTGACCGCGAGGGCGACGTAGATCGGCCGGTTGGCGACCTGGCCGTCGCGGAGCTTCACGTGCACGCAGTCGATGAACACCACCGGATAGACCGGGTCGAGGGGCCGGTTCTGCCACTCGGTCATGCCTTCGATCACCTGGTCGGTAATGGTGGAGATGGTCTGCTTCGACACGTCCGCGCCGTAGACGTCGGCCAGGTGCGCGGAGATCTCACCGTGCGTCAGGCCGCGGGCGGACAGCGACAGCACCATCTCGTCGACGCCGGACAGGCGCCGCTGACGCTTGCGGACCAGTTGCGGCTCGAACGAGCCCTCCCTGTCCCGGGGGACGTCGATCTCGACCGGGCCGACCTCGGTCAGCACGGTCTTCGACCGGACGCCGTTGCGCGAGTTCCCGCTGCCGGCCCCGGCCGGGTCGTGCTTCTCGTAGCCGAGGTGATCCGTCATCTCGCCTTCGAGCGCGGACTCCAGGAGCTTCTTCGTCAGCTGCTGGAGCAGACCTCCGGCGCCGGTGAGCTGCAGCCCGCTCGCGCGGGCCCGGTCGACCAACTGCCCGATCAACTGGTCGCCCAAGGCGTCCGACTGCAACTCCACCGGCCGCACGGCCTCCACGGCCTCAGCCGAGACGGTCACGTCTGTCATCAGGTGCTACTTCCTTGATCGGGAGTTACACCGTTCCTTTACAGACCCCGAAGACCGGGCGGTTCACCCCTTTGTGTTCGTTCGGGCAGGGTCTGGTGTCCGTAGGTGATGTACCCCGGTCGGGGATCGTGGGGCCGTTCCTGACATTTGTTCTGGTGTGCAGGGTTGTGTTGGTGGGTTGGTGGGGGTGTTTTCGGCTGGGGTGGGTGTGGGGGGTGGTGTGTGGTGGTGGCTGAGCCGGTGGTGGGGCGTGGCTCGGTGTTGGATGTTTTGATGTTTGTGTTGACGGGGTCGTTTTTTCCGCAGGCGAGTGCGTCGTTGGCGTTGGAGTCGTCGGAGGGTCTGGCGCGGGTCGGGGCGTTGATCCGGGATTTCGAGGCGGATGTCGATGATGCGGTGCGTAATGCGGCGCGGCATTTGCCTTCGGAGACGCGTGAGCAGTTCGTGCGGGCGATGGGGCAGTTCACGGATGGTGGCGGGGGTCTGCTGCGCGGGGTGCGGGGGCAGGTGTCGTCGGTGTCGGGGGTTCAGCGTGGTACGGCGTCGCAGATCTTCGAGGGCAAGGTCGAGTTGGTCGCGGAGCTGGTGCAGCTTTTCGTGGAGCTTGTGGTTCTGGAGATGTTGGAGCCGTTCTTCCCGGCGTGGGCGGGTGTGCAGCGGGCGTTGTTGATGGCGCGGGCGCGGGTGCGGTTGCTGGTGCGGCTGGTGCGGTTGACGCGGGTGGGGCGGTTGGGTGCGGCGGCGGCGTTGGAGGCGTTGTCGGAGTCGTTGACGAGTTTCGCGGCGCAGACGTTCATGATCGACGGGGCGCCGAGCGGGTTTCGTCGGCGCGGGTACGACTGGAGGGGTATCGCCAGGTCGGGTGCGATGGGCGCGTTCATCGGGGGTTTGCACAAGCCGGCGCTTTCGGTGGTGTCGGGGTCGGCTTTCGCGAAGGCGGTGGGGGCGAAGACCGGGTTGGGGCGCAGCCATCCGTGGAGTGTGGGGTCGAACGCGGTCACCGAGGCCTTGTTGGAGAGCGCGGCGGTTGCGGCGGTGGTCGGCGGGGGGTTCAGTCCGGTGGGTTTCGCGGGTTCGGGGGTGAGCAGTGTCTTTGAGCATTTCGTCTTCGAGGGCGCCCAGTGGGCGAAGGGCGTCCTGGGCCTCGACAAGGGGCACGGCCTCGAGGGTCTTGAGGCCCACCTGAACGGGCTTCCCGCTGCGGGTGCGGCGCTCGCGACGGGCCCGGCCTCGCTGCCGGGGCTCGTCACCGCGTTCGGTGCGGCGGACAGTGCGGCCGATGGCGACATGTCGGCGGCCCACGGCGAGCGGCATGAGACGCGCACGGTGCAGGAACGCGACACCGCGGTTGCAGCGGCGGTGGGGCTTGCCCGGCCCACGACCTCGGCCGCGGGTGCTTCGGCCGCGGGTGCTTCGGCTGCGGACTCCGGTGACACGCGTGCGGCTTTCCGTGACGGGCACGCTTCCGGGCAGGGGCCGCAGCCTGTCGCCCGGCAGTCCGCGAGTTCGCTGCCCGCGTCTGCCGCGCTGCCACGACCCACGACCACGACCGCGGCCGCGGATGCTTCCGGTGACACGCGCGCCCCGGCGGCTGCTGGTACTCGCGCCGCCGCCGTTGTGCCTGCCGCGGTCGCCGGCGTGGTGCACGTGGGCGGTGTGGGTGTGCCGGTCGACGCCGCCGGGTCGGCGACGGCGTCGTCGCGGGCGGCGGCCGCGGCCGCGGCGGGCCCGGTGTCGGGCGGCGCCGCCCCGTCCGGTCCTGCGATGCAGCACGCCGCTCCCACGGGTGCGCTCGGCCGGGCCGGCGATGGCGCGACCCACGGCACGGACACGACACCCCAGCCCCTCACCGTGGCGGGGTCGGGTCCGGCGAAGGGCGGCGCCGCCCTGCTCACCACAGCCGCCCCCGCCCCCGCAACCGCTGGGACGGATCCGACGGCGAGCGGCACTGCTCCCGTGACCACCGCCGGCACCGCCTTCACCGGCCTTGCTGCCGCTGGGACGGGTCCGGCGGTGAGCGGTACCGCTTCCGTGGTCGGCCCCGCCGGCATCCCTGTCCCTGTCGGGAGCGCTGTTCCCGTTGTCGGGGACCGGAGTGCTCCGCGGGGAGCGGTCGTGGTCGGCCCCGGGCCGGACCTGGTTGGGCAGGAGGTGGCCGGGCAGAACGGGCCGCAGGCACGGGGTGCCGCGCCGGCGGCGGCCGCTCCCGGGGTGCAGTCGGTCGAGGGTGTTGCGGCCGACGGCGCCACCGGCGGCATGCGGTCGGTCGGCGATCCTGTCCTGCAGAGCGCGGCCCGGACGGCACCCGGCCCCCAATCTTCGGGCGCCGAGGCCTCGGGTGCCGTCGCTTCGGGTTCGGACGCCGGGCGTGTCGTCGTCGACGGCCTCGTCGTGCCGGGGACCGCGGCTGAGGCCGGCGGAGGCGGCGAGGGGAGCGCCCGGCGCCGTGACGTGCAGTCCTCGACCGCGGCCGACCGTGTCCTGGCCGCGCTCAACGGCACAGACCCCGCAGCCGGCGCCCCCGTGCGGATCGAGACCACCGGTGAGGACGCACCCGCCTCTGGCGCCTCCGAGGTGGTCATGGGTACGGGTGGCGTGCCGGCGTCGGCGGGATCCGGGGATGCGTCGGATGCGTCGGTGGGGTCGTCGTCCGTTGTCCGGCCCCGGCTGGAGGGGGAGGTTCCCGCCGAGGAGGAGGAGGAGGAGGTTCCGGCCGGGGAGGGGGGGGTTCCGGTCGGGGGGGATGTTCCGCAGCCCGGCATTGGCAGTGCCGGTGGTGTGGATGGCGGGGAGGCTGGGGTTCTTGTTGGTGTGGAGGCCTTGGTGGGGGTGCTCGTCGGGTCGCGGATGGGGGAGTTCGGGGATGCCGAGGGGTTGTGGCGGGGTCTGCGGGAGATGGCGGGGGCCTCTCGTGCGGAGCGGCTTCTTGTCGAGGCGTATGCCGAGTTGCGTCCTTTCCTGGAGCGGCCTCTGTTGATGGGGGTCGAGCACGGTGGGACGCTGCGGGTCCGCCGGAGTGTGGCGTTGAAGGTCGCGTACGGGCTGTGGTGGGATCCGGAGCAGGTCCGGGCGGGTCTGGCCGCGCTGCCGGGCCGTGTGACAGGACCGTCCGGTCTGCCCGGCGGCGTGGAGCCGGGTGGGGCGGTCGGCGCCCAAGGCCGGCGCGCGGGTGCCGCTGCCGGGCCGTGGGATGTCGCCGAGAGCGCGGCGGCGCCGGGGGTGGAAGCCGTGGAGCTGGAACAGCTCGTCCAGACTCATAGCGGCCTGGTGCTGGACCAGGCGGGTGGCACCCTGCTGTGGCAGGCCTTCGAGAACAGCCCCGCGCTGGTACGGGTGATGACCGCTGCCGCGCCGCATGAACTGTTCAAGATGCGGGGCAGGACCATCCTGCTGGGCATGCTGACCTCCGAGGGAGCTGCCGAAGAGGACGACGACGGGATGAGGGAATTCCTGACCCGGTACCAGGTTCTGGACCCGGTAGAGGGTGTGGAGACGGGCCCGGATGCCATGGAGGAGGAGGCCGCTTTCGAACTGGATCACCTCCTGGACGCCCACGCTAGCCTTAAATCGGACGAGGCGGGTGGCACTGCGCTGTGGCGGGCCTTCGAGAACAGCCGCGCGCTGGTACGGGTGATGTTGGATGCCTCGCCGCAGGAGATGTCCGTGTTGCGGCGGGACAGTGAACAGTTGCTGGGCATGCCGGGCTTCGCGCAAGCGGCGTCGGCGGACAACGATGCCGCGGTGAGGGCCTTCCTGACCTTGCACGGAGTTCTGGGCGCCGGGGCGGGCAGGGTGTCCGTCGCCCCGTGGGGTGAGGGTTCCTGGTCGCTTCCGGGTGGTCTCCGGTCTGGATCCGGGGATGCGTCGGATGCGTCGGTGGGGTCGTCGTCCGTTGTCCGGCCCCGGCTGGAGGGGGAGGTTCCCGCCGAGGAGGAGGAGGAGGAGGAGGTTCCGGCCGGGGAGGGGGAGGTTCCGGTCGGGGGGGATGTTCCGCAGCCCGGCATTGGCAGTGCCGGTGGTGTGGATGGCGGGGAGGCTGGGGTTCTTGCTGGTGTGGAGGCCTTGGTGGGGGTGCTCGTCGGGTCGCGGATGGGGGAGGTCGGGGATGCCGAGGGGTTGTGGCGGGGTCTGCGGGAGATGGCGGGGGCCTCTCGTGCGGAGCGGCTTCTTGTCGAGGCGTATGCCGAGTTGCGTCCTTTCCTGGAGCGGCCTCTGTTGATGGGTGTCGAGCACGGTGGGACGCTGCGGGTCCGCCGGAGTGTGGCGTTGAAGGTCGCGTACGGGCTGTGGTGGGATCCGGAGCAGGTCCGGGCGGGTCTGGCCGCGCTGCCGGGCCGCAGGTTCGGGCGTGCCGTGCTCCCGGGGGGCGCCAAGAAACGCAGACGCGGGGAGGACACCGGGCAGGACACGGCGGGGGCGGGGTCGTCCCGTGGGGAAGGGGCGGGCACGGGCGTCGATGCGCGTTCGGCGGGGCGTTCGACGCGATCGGCCGCTGTTGCGGAGGAGGAACACGCCGAGCTGATGGGAGGGCCGCTGGGCCCGGACGACGATCTGTTCGGCGACGACGACCAGGCCGACGGCCTGCTGTTGTCCGCGTTCACCCCTTCCGCGCCCGGTCTTGCCCTGCCCGGCCCTGGTCTTGCTCTGCCGGGGTCGGGTGTTGGGTTCGTGTCGGGGGCGGCCGGTGCTGCCGGTGCTGGTGGGGTGGATGCGGTGGTGCCGGTGGTGCCGGTGGGGCCGGAGTTGTCGGTGGGGGTGTGGGGGTGGTCGGGGCCGGGGTCGGGGGTAGAGGGTCATCGTCCGCCGGCGGGTTTCAATTTCCGGCTCGGGGGGTTTTATCACGCGCTGGAGCGGGAGCGGCTGTTCGGGTTGCTGGAGGTGCTGCTGGTACCCGGGCGGGGGCCGTGGACGGACGAGCTGGTCCTGGGGCTCCCGCAGGCCCGGGGTCTGACACCGCTGGAGCTGGCGGATCTGCGTCATGCCTATACCGCGGGGCTGGCGCGGCAGACGCTCGGGGTGCTGGGGGGGTTGCCCGGGCGGGAGGAGGAGGGGTGGTGGCTGGAGCGGGCGGTGGAGGCGTTCCAGATGTTCGGGTCGTTGGACCGGTTGGACGCCGGGCCGCTGGTCCTGCCCAGGCAGGACTACGGGGTGGACCTGCAGGGCTGGCTGGGCGCGGTCGCCGACGGCCGTGTCCCGGGCAGTGCGGAGTTGCACCGTGCGCTGACCCGTCTGGGGGCCCGTATCGAGGCGGATCCGCAGCCGCCCGACGCCCGGGGCGCGATGTTCCTGGACACCGGTTTGAGGGTGGCGGAGGTCGTCGAATGGCTCGGGAGCCACGGGGGCGCCGATGCCGTGCGCCTCTTCCCCCGCGGGGTCCCGGGCGAGGCCCTGCAGCGGGTGCAGACCGGGCAGGCCGCGGTGCCCCCGGCGGTGTATGCCAGGCTGCGCGCCGCGGGACTGCCTCCCGAGTCCCAGATCCGTTTCACCGACTACGCCACGCCATCGTCCACCGGCCGGGCCCAGATCAACCACGTCGTGGCCGCCCGGGCGCTGCACGCCTGGTATGCCGCCGGCTCGGGCCGCGCCGGCGAACTCCCGCCCCAGGCCGAGGTGGTGCGGCCGGCCGACGCCGGCCACGACCGGATCACCGGGCACTGGTACCACGACGTCAGCAGGGGCAAGACCGCGGTGACGTGGGAGACGGTGGAGGCGCTGCACCAGGCCGGCATGCCCGACACCAGCCGCATCCTCGGCCAGGACAAGGAGGTGCGGGTGCACGAGTACAGGCTCGTCGCGTCGGAGGAGTTCGTCGGCGCGTTGATCGAGCGCTTCCGCGAGCTGCCGGACGGTGTCGAGGACCTGCCGGCCGACGCGGCCTTCCACGACGCCCACAACCACTCCACCAAGCTCGCCCCCTACCTCGAGGGACTGCGCGCAGGGAGGATCGTGCCCTCCACGGTGCAGTACCGGAGGCTGAAGGAGGCGGGCCTGGCCGAACGCCTGAACCTGCCCGCACCCCCCGGCCGAAACGAGATCAACCCGGTCGTGGCCGCCCGGGCGCTGCACGCCTGGTACACCGCCAACCCCGGTCATGCCGGCAAACTCCCGTTCCCGGACGCGGTAATGCGGCCGGGCGACGCCGACCACGACCCCATCCTCGGGCACTGGTACCACAACGTCAGCAGGGGCGAGACCGCGGTGACGTGGGAGACGCTGGAGGCGCTGCACCAGGCCGGCATGCCCGACACCAGCCTCATCCGCGGCCAGGACAAGGAGGTGCGGCGGAAGCACGAGTACAAGATCATCCCGTCGGAGGAGTTCGTCACCGCGCTGATCGACTGCTTCCGCGAGCTGCCGGACGGTGCGGGTGTCGAGGACCTGCCGGCCGACGCGGCCTTCCGCGACGCCCACAACCACTCCACCAAGTTCGCTTCCTACCTCGAGGGACTGCGCAGACTCAAGGTCCTGCCCTCCGTGGCCGTGGCGCAGTACCGGAGGCTGGAGAAGGAGGGCCTGGCCGAACGCCTGGACCTGCCCGAACCCGAGGGCAAAAGCCAGATCGACCCGGTCGTGGCCGTCGGGGCGCTGGACGCCTGGTATGCCGCCGGGTCGGGCCGCGCCGGCAAACTCCCAGTCAGGACCGAGGTGGTGCGGCCGGCCGACGCCGACCACGACCGGATCACCGGGCGCTGGTACTACAACGTCAGGACGGGCATGACCGCGGTGACGCGGGAGACGGTGGAGGCGCTGCACCAGGCCGGCATGCCCGGCGCCAGCCTCACCAAGGGCCGCGGTCAGGGTGGGGAGCCGCGGGGGCACGCGTACAAGTTCGTCCCGTCGAGGGAGGCGTTGCTGGCTCTGGCGGATTACCTCGCGACCCCGCGCGATGGCGGCGGGGACGCGGTGGCCGGGTCGGTGGCGCCGCTGCCCGGCCCGGGGAGGGCGGCTTCTTCACCGACGCCCACAACCAGAAGTTCCCCCTGGGCGGCTACTTCGACAACCACCGGAAGGACCAGAAACCCCGCCCCCAGGACATCCTGGAACTCCTCGACCTCGGCGAGCCCGGCATGGCCGTCGTCCGAGCACTGGACATCCAACTCACCAAGCCACAGCAACGCCACGCCACTAAGACCGCACAAGCGAAAGCAGGGGCCGGAACAGGGAAGACGAAAGCGAAAGCGAAGACCGGGACGGCCGGGAAGGCGGGGACGGCCGGGAAGGCGGGGACGGCCGGGAAGGCGAAGGCGGGGAAGGCGGGGGCTGCCCGGCGGGCAGCGGTCACCGACGTCGGCACGGGCGCCGTGGTCGTGGCCGGTGCCGGAGCGGAGGGCCCGGCGGCCAAGCGCCGCCGGACCGCACCGACACGAGCGCCGGCCGGGGCGGGAGGCGGCCCGCTGCCGGGCTGGAGCCGCTACCTCAACGAGGAGCAGATCGCCTACCTGTCACAGCACGGGCTGACCCCCTACAGCCCTCCCGGTGACGGGGACTGCTTCTACCACGCCCTGCTGTCCCTGACACCAGAGACGTTCACCGCGGTGGACCCCTCCCTGACCAGCCCGCAGGCCCTGCGCGCCCACATGGCCGAGGTACTGCGCGCGGAACTGGACAACCCACCGGGCGACCGCCCCCTGTGGGACGCCCTCGAGGACCCCGTGATCCCCCTGCACCAGCAATTCGTCGGCATCGCCGACCAGGACCCACAGGAGACCGCCCGACGACGCGCACAGGTGATCGCCGAGATCTCCGCCGCCGGCAGCTGGAACAACGACACCGCCGGCGCCACCCCCTACCTCTTCCGCCTCCACTTCAACCTCGACCTGCACATACTCCACTCCAACGGCACCACCGCCCCCCTCCTCGACGACCCCGACGGCCGATTCCCCCCACCCACCGGCCCCACACACACCCTCGTCCTCAGCCAAAACCACTGGCTCGCCCTCACCCCCAACCCCACCACCAGCAGCACGAACCACACCACCACCGCGAACCCCGACACAAACCACACCACCAGCACCAACCACACCACCGGCACGAACCAGACCCCGAGAAACGACCCACCCACCCCACCAACACCAGCAGCAGCACCCCGCAACGGAACGACACGGCCCGGGACCACCGACGACCACGACACCGCACACCCCCCGCACACCACAGACACCCTGCACACCACAGACACCCTGCACACCACCGACGCCATGGACACCACAGACGCCGACGACCCCACCCACCCGCAAAACATCGACGCCCTCCTGCGCCTGCTGGAAACCCTCCCCGCCCTCGACACACCAGAGCAGACCGCACCGGACAACCCCCCCGACCCGCTCATCGGGACGTTCGGCCCACTCGGGATGCTCGACCCGAGCGACCCGCTCGGGATGCTCGGCATGTCCGACCCGCAGACCGCACCGGACAACCCCCCCGACCCGCTCATCGGGACGTTCGGCCCACTCGGGATGCTCGACCCGAGCGACCCGCTCGGGATGTCCGACATGTTCGGGCGATCCTGGGCGCTCCCCGCACCGGACGATACCCACAACCCACTCGACCCGTTCGACCTCCTCGGGGCGTCCGGGGCCAGGGCTTGGGCCCGGGCGAACGGGGACTGGTCCCGGTTCGCGGGCCGGCTCGACCACCCGGCGGACATCACGGACACGGCAGCAACGGGCCTCGGCGACGCCCTCATGGACATCGACCCGAAATCGAGCCCCGGAACAGGCCCGGACCACGACCCCTCCCCACACACCACCTTCTTGTCCCAAACCGGACGAAACGCCTACAACATCCTGTCCGGACAACCCCCGGCACACAACAACCCCCACCACCCCCCGCGAAACACCCAACCCCCTCCCCCCACCGACACACGACCACAACAACGAACATGATGGACCTCACCGGCCCGACAAGCCCGCCCAATCCGTCCGGCACGATCCCCACGGAACCGATGAACACCGACACGGGCCAGCCCCCTCAGACCGTCTCGGCCGGAGCTACCCGATCCTTGCGGGATCCGGTGCGAGAAGACTGACAGTCGTGCGAGTCCGCGACGGACCCGACCGATGCCGAGGCCCCGACGTCAACGAGCCGCTCAGTGTAGCGAATTGACACATATTGGCTTCCCCTGTCGCTGTGATGGGTCAGGCCGGAGCCCTTCTTGATGCCCCGCCGCCACAGGGCCATTTCCAGCGCGTCCAGGGGCAGATCGGTTGCGCGTGTGGGTGGCGGGCTGCCATCCGACGATCATTCGCGAGTGCGCGTCCAGCACGAACGCCACGTAGACCCAGCCGGCCCAGGTCCTCACGTAGGTCAGGTCGGCCACCCACAGCTGGTTCGGCCGGTGGGCGGTGAAGGAGCGGTTGACCAGGTCCGGCGGCCTGGGAGCGGCCGGTTCGGGGACGGTGGTGCGGCGGCGCCGGCTGCGTATGACACCTTCGACGCCGTCCTCGCGCATCAGCCGCTCCACCGTACAGCGGGCCGTATGGATGCCCTCGCGCCGCAGCTGGCGGTGGACCCGCCTGACCCCGTAGGTTTCCCCGGAGTCCTCGTGGACGGCGCGGATCCGCTCCAGCAGTACCTCGTCCCGCACCGATCGGGCGGAACGCGGCCGGGGGCGGCGGGCGTAGTATGCGGAGACGGACAAATCAAGTTCCCGGCACATGGGCTCGACCCCGAAAGCCTTCGCGCCGGTGGTCGATCACCGCGTCGGCTTCGTGCGGGGCTGGTCGAGCTCCTTCGCGAAAAACACGGAGGCGGCCTTGAGGATCTCCACCGACCGAGCTCGGAGTTCTCCTTGCGGAGTTGCGCAATCTCGGCCTTCTCGGCGCTCGTCAGCAGGTCGGACCGGTCGCCCTGGTCGGCCTCGGCCTGGCGCGCCCAGTTACGCAGGGCCTCCTTATGAATGCCCAGGTCACGGGCCACGTGCGCGACCGGACGCCCGGAGGATCGGACCTCGCGGACCGCACGCTCGCGAAGCTCGTCGGGGTACTTACTGATCGTTTCAGAATGAGTTTGGTTCTGGGGATTGGCAGTTGAGGTGTTCGGGCGGCAGAGTGCTGCCTGTGTCGGATGATCTTGTGCCTGATGACTTGTGGGATCGGGTGGCCCCGTTGCTGCCGCCGCGTCCCGCGCGGCGCCATCGCTATCCGGGCCGCTTGCCGGCGGATGACCGCGCGGCCCTTCGCGGCATCGTGTACGTGCTGTGCAAGAGCGTGAGCTGGCGGGACGTGCCTGCGGAGCGGACCGGGTGCAGCGGGATCACGGCCTGGCGCCGGCTGCGGGACTGGACCGAGGCCGGCGTGTGGCCGCGCCTGCACGAGGTCCTTCTCGCCGAGCTGCGAACCGCGGGCCTGCTGGAGATGGACGACTGCGCGATCGACGGCTCGCACGTCAGGGCTCTGAAAGGGGGGCTCACACCGGACCTTCGCCGGTCGACCGGGCCAGGCCGGGCAGCAAACACCACCTGATCGTCGACCGCCACGGCACCCCGATCGCAGTCACCCTGACCGCCGGCAACCGCCACGACGTCACCCAGCTCCTGCCGCTCCTGGACGCGATCCCGCCGATCCGGGGACTGTGCGGACGCCCGCGGACACGGCCGCGCAGGCTGTTCGCCGACCGGGGCTACGACTTCGACAAGTACCGCCGCCTGCTTTGGAAGCGTGGGATCAAGCCGCTCATCGCCCGCCGCGGCGTCGCCCACGGCTCCGGACTCGGCAAGACCCGCTGGGTCGTCGAACGGACCTTCGCCTGGCTCCATCAGTTCAAACGCCTCCGCATCCGCTACGAGATACGCGCCGACCTCCACCTCAGCCTGCTCCAACTCGCCTGCAGCATCATCTGCTTGCGACGACTCCGAACCTCATTCTGAAACGATCAGTAACTGGGCGTTTCGCCCTTAGTCATGATGGTTCATCCAGATTTCTGGGGAGCTTGGGCTGCTGGCATTCGGTGACGCTTGGGGCCCTGGTGGCAGGAGTGCCGCTGTTGCGCCTATGTCCGCCGGAACTGCGCGGTTCCTCCTGTCTCGTCCCAAGAAGTCGAGCCCACGGGTTTTTGTCCCTCGGGTGCCGCGAGTCCTGGGCAGCAGGGCAATCCCGCAGTATGCCGTTGTCATGACGGATCGTCGACCGTATCCGAGCGACCTGTCCGACGCCCGCTGGGCTTTGGTCGAGCCCACCCTCACCGCCTGGCGCCGGGCCCGTACCGAGCGGGCCCTCGCGTTCGGCCGGCCTCCCGAGCACGAGCTGCGCGACCTGCTGGACGCAATCCTGTACGTCGACCGCACCGGCATCCCCTGGCGCTACCTCCCGCACGACTACCCGCCCTGGGAAACCGTCTACGCCTACTTCGCCCGATGGCAGAAGGAAGGCGTATTCGAGCAGCTCAACGGGCTGCTGAGGCGTCTGGTCCGCACCGCCGAGGGCCGCGGTCCGGAGCCGACAGCGTGCATTGTCGACTCGCAGAGTGTGAAGACCTCCACGAACGTCCCCACCTCCTCGCAGGGCGTCGACGTCGGCAAGAAGATCGTGGGCAGGAAGCGCAACATCGTCACCGACACGATCGGCCTGCTGCTGATGGTCCTGGTCACCGCCGCGAGTGTGCAGGACGGCGCCGCCGGCAAGCAGTTGCTGACCGCGGTCGCCACCGAGCACCCCACCATCCGCAAGGCCTGGACCGACATGGGCTACAAGAATGCCGTCGTCGAACACGGCGCCGCCCTCGGCATCGACGTCGAGATCGTCCGCCGCAACCCCGCCACCAGGGGATTCGTCGTCCAGCCCCGCCGCTGGGTCGTCGAACGGACCTTCGGCTGGCTCATGCACCACCGCCGTCTCGCCCGCGACTACGAAGCTCTCCCGGCCCGCTCCGAAGCCATGGTCCACGTCGCGATGATCAGCCTCATGACCCGTCGGCTCACCGGCGAATCAACCCCGACCTGGCGCGGAACATGAGCTCTGAACGCAGGGATGAAACGCCCAGTAAGAGCCGAGCGCGGTGGCGCAGACCATGAATCCGGCCAGGGAGGGCATGCGGTCGATGCTGAGCGGCTCCTCGGGCCGCGTCGCACCGACGGCCACCGACAGCGCGGTCATGTCCTCGTCCACGTAGTAGAGGCGGGCGTCGTCGAGCCGCTGCGACTCCTGCAGTGACAGGATGCGCGCCGCCGTCAGCGGGCCAGTGCGCCCCGGTACGTACGGGGTGTGGCGCTCGTCCCAGGACGCAACCCTGGGGGCGAGGAGCTCGTGAATCCGGCGCTGGCGGAAGTAGTCCCGGAGCTGGGTGCGCCAGACGGGGAGCCGGAGAGGGTCAGTGGCCCGCCATGTGGTGGTGGGAGCGGCGTCGAGGTTGGCGACGGGCATGCGTCCTCCCGGTTGGTGGGGTGCTGGGAGCGGTCGGCGGCCTCGTAGGAGGGGCCTGCGCGATCAGATGACAACTAGACTACATCTCTAACATTCATATTGCAATGCAATGTGTCGGGGTGACCAACCTGCGGATCCAGCCCACCCGGCACGGTCGCGGAGGTCGCCGGCTGGAAGCCCTGGCATGCGGGGAACGTCGGCAGAAGGTTGGGGCCAGGGCGGCGCTTCGAGGCACGGACGCGGCACTTGAGGCGGGGCCCGTGGTTTCCGGCGCGCTCGTAGAGGAAGGCGCAGTCGCCGCACACGGGCACCTCCCCCGGAGCGTCGGCCTTCAGCAGCGGGAGCAGGGTGGCGGGGTGGCGGTCCCGGTCGAAGTGGATCCGGGCGCTGCCCCGCCCCGGATGGGGCGAGTTCACGCTGCGGCCTCCTCGCGGGCGACTGTCCTGTCCGCGCAGTCGCCGTCGTCCGTGTGCAGCTCGTAGCACTCCTCGTCGGAACAGACGAGGTCGGCGGCGTCCTCGCCGTCGATGTGCGTCAGACCGGTGTCGTGTTCCATGTCCTCGTCGCCCGCGCCGAGGTGGACAGTGCAGCCGTCGTCCAGGGTGACGGTCAGCTCCTCCGGTGCGTACTCCCGGTGCAGCTGCATTGCCCGCGCGAGGGTCGGGGCGGTGATCGTCATGGTGACGGCGTATGTCTTGTCGAACGCGAACTCGCGCATCTGGGGATGCTCGATTTCCATGGAATTCCTCTCGGGCAGATTGTTGCCGGATGAATCTCTGAGCCGGCCGACTCGGGTGGCGGGCGGCGCTTTGCGCTGTCCCTGGCACGGCCGGGAGATGCGCGACGGTCAAGCGGTCGTCGACGGGGCAGCCCGGAGGCGAAGACGGCACCAGGCCGGCCCGCCTGCGCGATCGGCGGAGCCGGTCGGCTGGTGGTCAGCGGGTGATGCTGACCAGGACGATCACGCTGTCGGGGTCGAGAGCATCGAGGTAGAGGTTCGCCTCCCGGTGGTACGCCAGCGATGCCGCGGTGCGCGGACCGGGCCGGTGGCCGCCCTGCGGATCGGCCAGCCACACGCCGTCCACGGTCAGCAGCGCGCTCGCGGTCACCGCAACCAGTCCGGCCTCGTTGATGAGCCGATCGCGATTCGCGAGGAGAGTCGCGGGGGCCTCCGCCCCGGTTCCGGGCCGCTTTGCACGGGTGAGGGCAACCTGCGGCTGGACTGCCGGGTTGGTCCGCCCCGGCTCGGCGTCATCGTCCGCCAACGCGCGGATGCCGGGCACTCCGGCGGTGATCGCGGCCCACCGGTCGAACTGCTCGGCTGCGGCCCGCCGGGCCTCGCGCCAGCCCGCGTCCAAGTCGAGCAGGCGCAGCGGCCCGCCGTCGGCCCGCCCCTGCGCGCAGCCGGGCGAGCGGATCAGGCTGGCGGAGGCCTGGTCTGTCCCGGCCGCGACATGGAACATGCCGGAGAACGGCCCTCCGATCTCGTACTCCTGCCACTGGCCGTGCGGGTTCCAGTCGGTGAGCTCGAAGTACCGGACGACGCCGCCCGGACTCAGCTCGTGGCGCCAGTCGCGGTCGGTGCTCGCCGCCAGGAGGGCGATCACCGCATCCGGTGCCAAGTCCTGCCCTTCGTCGGCATCCGGGGCGAGCTCGTCGCACCAGTCGGTCCGTTCGTGCCACTGTTCGTCGGTGTAGAGGGAGGTCGGGTCCAGGGCCGCCTGCACGGCGGCTTCGACGTCCTCGGGATCGGTCGGGGGCAGGCAGACCAGCACGGGTGCGTACGACATGAAACGGCCTCCGTCTCGGTGGGTGTGGGTGGGGAGCGGATGTTTTGCGAGGAGGCGGGCCTTTGCGGCGGCGCGGTTGGCGGCACTGGTGATCCCCGGCGGCGTGGACGGCCGTGCCGCAACCCCCCAATGAAAACCATATTACATCATATATATTCATATTGCAATGCTGATGTCCCCGGCCGGTGGGGTCGACGTGCAGGTGCGGAGGCTCAGCGGGCGAGGCGGTGGTGGTATCTCCGGCCCTTCGCGGCGCTCGTTCTCCAGATCCGCGGCGCGGACACGGGCGATGTGCCACAGAACGGTCTCCCGCCCGCTCCGCCGGCGACACTGCTGCCCGGGGCGTGTCCAGGGCAGCCGCCGCGGCGTTCTCGACGTCGCCGGGAACCACACCGCCACGCGTACGTCAGGAGCGGACTCCTTCCCGGCGGGTGCGGGCGGTCGTCACGGGCCGGGCGGGACGATCCAGGCCTGCACGCAGGGCATCGCGGCGGGCGTAGGCCGCCGCGCGGTGCGCCAGAGCCGCGCCGACACCGGAGTCCGGCTCCCGGATCGCATCGGCGCGTGCCACCAGGACATCCGGGCCCAGCCGCCAGATCACGCTGTTCGCGACCAGCACCGCAGCTGACAGGGCGTCGATCTCCACCCCGATCCAGGTCTTCTCGGCCGGATCCTGGCCGCGGAACAGCAGATCGGCGGCAACGGCACGCCACAGCGCGCCCGAGCCGGCGGCCGGCTCCATGACGACGCCGTCGGCGGAATCGACCGCCAGGATCTCCGCCATCAGCACCGCTGCGCCCCGAGGGGTGTGGAAGGCGCCGACGGCGCCCTTGTCTGCCCGCCCGCGAAGCTGCTGCATGAGACGACCGAGCAGATCGGAGCCCAGGGCACGCTCGCGGTCGCCGGCGAACTCCAGGAGCCCCGTGCGGATGCAGGTCTGAGCGGCCAGCCGGGCGCCTGCAGCCTGCCACTCCTCGGGGGCGTCGAGCCAGCGCCGCAGCGGCCGCATCCTCTCGACGTGCGCGGGAAGCAGCCAGTACAGCTGCTGCCAGGCCCGGTCCAGCAGCTCGCACAGGTCGCCCGGGTCCAGGCAGGCCACGGTGCCCGCCAGAGACCCGGCGTCGGTGTCCAGGACGGGCAGGAACGCCATTGCCGCGACCGTGCCGACCACGACGTCGAGCCCAGCCGCGCCGTGATCGGCGGTCCAGACTGCCGAGACGGTGTCGGCGATGAGGCGTGCGTGGTCATCGGCGTTCTGCGGCATCAGCATCCGGCGGGCCGCGGAGGACTGGAACAGGGGAATCGCGGCGACTTCGGCAGCCGTGTAGTGCGTCAGGACGTGCTCCGATCCGGTGAAGGCAGCGGGGTGGGGGCGGCCGCGGCGGAGGAGCCGCAGCCGCGGGCGGATACGTCAGGGCTTCGCCTCGTCGGCGACCGGGGTGAGCCGCGTCCAGACCTGGAGGAACGCGCCGGCCTGCTGGATCTCGGCCTGCCAGTAGAACCCTGCGGGGTCTTCCACCAGCTCCGGGTCGGCGGGCATGAGGGCCGCGGCCTGATCGACACGGAGCATCCGGCCGACGTCGTCGGCGCTGTAGGACGGCACCTGGAGGCAGGCGCGGGCCGTCGGGCCGACCACCGCCCGAAGGGGGAACGGCACCGCGGCGATGGCTTCGGCGAGCGCTCCGGCGGCGCGCAGAACTCGGCCAGAGCGGCGGTGGAGTGAGAGGCGTCGGTGCGGACGGTGGCGGTCACGGGTGCACCCCGTCGTCCTCGACGGGGAAGGGGCGGACGAACGGCTGCTCGCAGCTCATACCTGGTCCTCCAGGGGCAGGTGGGCGGTGAATGCTGGGGATTGGTGACGAAGGTCAGCTGCGCCGCAGCCGCCGCAGCCGGAGGGCGAGGGCGGCATCGGCGGCGTCGCGGTCGGCGACCCGATCGGTGACCCTGCGCTCGCCGCCCTCGCCGGTGACCACCACGCTGCCGCCCGTGCGCCACGTCGCGGTGGCCCACAGCTGCCCGGCGCTGTCCCGCATCAGGCGGTGCACGGCGAGGGCACCCGTCGCCACGGACCACCTGAGCTCCTCGGCCTGGGCCGCGAGTTCCTCCAGCCGGAACCGCGACTGGCAGCCGCCGGGCAGCGGGGTGAACTGCCGCGCCCAGGGGCCGCCGAGCGCGTGGTCGAGCTCGGCGGGGGTGCGGGTGACAGCGAGGATCTCGGCCAGCTGGGCACGGGAGAAGAGCGGGGAGACGGTCTCGTTCTCAGGCGCTACGTCCTGCCGGTACGCGCCGAGGGCGGGGTGGTGGAGGAGGAGCAGGCCCGGACCGTCCTCGCTGGGTCCACCGATGACGGCGAAGCCGGCGTGCGGCGCGGCGTCGGCGAGGGCGGCGAACGCCTCGCGCAGCTCGTCGGCGTACCACTCGCTGTCGGTGCCCATCAGGCCGAGGGGCAGGCAGGTGCCGTCCTCGTGATGCGGGCACCAGGAGCCGATCGAGGCGGCGTCCAGGGCCTGGAAGAGGGGGCCGACCTGGTGGGGCGGGCAGGAGGCGAGGGCGAAGGTGAGCGGAATGTCGCCGGACACGGTGTCCTCCAGGAGGAGTGCGAAAAGAAGCGGGGGAGCGAGGCGGGGCTGAGGCAGAAGGTCAGCGGTGACGGTGGGGTGCCTCGTGGCGTGCGTCGTCGTGCTTCCGGAGTGCGGCCGTCACAGGAACGGAGGCATGAAGGAGTGCCGCGTCTCCCGGACAGGGAACGGAATTCGGCGGTGAGCACCGCCTCGCAGGATCCAATCTACGCTAAGAATGGTCATAGTGCAATGCAGTAGCGACCCATCTGCCCGCGACTGCACTGCGGACTCGTGCCGCGACCGCAGATCCCCGCGACCAGCTCCATCTGTGCGGCGTTCTTCTCGGCCCAGCCGTACGCGCGCTCCTCGTGCGACGTGCGACTGTCCATGATCCCGCTTGGCGTCCCAGGCCATTCCGAAGGCCTGCGGAGGTCGTAGCGGTTGTTTCTCCACCCGAGCCAGATCTCGCGGTGCGCGGGGCACTCCTTCACATGCTCGGGCATCCGCACGCCGAGCGGGCTGCCCCAGTCGTGCTGCAGGGGGTAGCAGCCCTGCAGTCTCGCCTGCTCGAAGATCTGACGTGAACGGGCTGCGTCGTCGGTCATGCCGTCTCCTCGAACTGCCGTGTGGCCGAGTCGCGATAGTGGGGATCCCAGTCGGTGCAGGCGGTCGTGGCGCGGGCCCAGCGGCCGAACACGGTCAGGCCGGAAGCCCGAGATCGGCGACGCGCCGCCACACCGTGGGGAAGTTGCGCCGTTCCTTCTCCACGGCCGTGGCGGGCGCGCAGACCAGGAACTCCTCGGCGACGCCGAAGCGCATCGGGTCGGGGAGCCGGCGCATGTAGAGGCGATCGATAGGCACGCCGTGGCGCCGCTCCCGTTCCAGGGCCGCGCCCGCCTGCACGGCCTCCTCCCGCAGCCGGCCGGCGCACCCCGTCCGGGTCCCAGTCGCCACGATCGTCAGCGACCGCCACGCCGTCCCCTTGAGCGCACGGTCGCGGCAGCCGAGCTCGATGCAGTCGTCCCGGTGCTCCTCCCGGCACGCCTCGACACGGCCTGCGGTGTAGATCCGCCGCACCCGGTACAGCGCCCACTCCTGGGCCGGATCGTTCAGCAGCGCCTCGAACTCACCGAGCGCCGCAGCGTTCCCGTCTGCGGCGACCAGGGCGTGCAGCGGTTGCTTGTTCGGGTACAGCGACCCGTGCTCGTTCAGCGCCATGGACACGTACTCCAGGCGCATCGCCCGCGCTGCGGCGGAGGGCTCCTTGCGCAGCCGCAGCAGGTGCTCAGGCATCGACCCGCAGGAGAGGCTGTAGGTACAGAAGAAGCAAGCCGACCGCTCCCAGGCTCTGCCGGTGACCTCCTCCACCCTGCGCATGACGTCATCCCGGCTGCGCCCGGTCCGTACGAGCGGGTAGTCCAGGGAGACCGCGGCCGGCCCCGGCTTCGCCTTGGCCTGTGCCTTCTCGGACTTCAGAGCCCGGCCAGCCTCCGAAGCGTTGTAGCCGATCGCTGTGCTGACACTCGCGCCGGCGAAGGCGTCGGCGACGAAGCCGTTGAGCACGTGAGCCTTGAACTTCAACGAGCACGTGTTGCCGCCGGCGGCCTGGACGACAGTGCCTCCGGTCTCCAACTCGTCCAGGAGCGTGAAGCGCCCGCGCCGGTGGAGCCGGTAGGGCGCGCGAGTGTCGGACAGGACCTCATAGCCGTCGGTCAGGCTGCGCCCCCGGCGGGCGACCTCGACGAAGCGGACGCCGCGCTCCCGGAGCCGGGGCAGGATCACCTGCTCCACCAGGGTGTAGGTGCTGTCGAACTCGCTGCCGACGACCGCGTGGACGACGACCAGGTCCGACAGGTCGGGTTCCAGGCCGTATCTCTCCGGGTCCCGCAGGTACTCCAGCAGGATGTCCGTCGAGTCGTAGCCCAGGCCGTACGACAACGTCTTGTATCGGGCGGCGCGGAAGCGGGCGAACGACTCCCGGAGCCGGGCCTCGTCCAGGACGATCTCCGGCTCCGGCTCGGCCGCCGGGAGGTCGAGCTCGAACAGGGGCAGTGTCGGCTCACTCATGCCCGACGCCTCCCAGGGCGTCGGGGTTGATCAGGCGCAGGCTCCCGCGCAGCGCGGCGAGCTGCCGCAAGGTGCGGTTGCGCTCATTGATCAGCTTCGCCTTCTCGGCGGCGGCGCGGTCGGGGCCGTCGCCTTCGCGCAGCGTGTCGCCGCACCACACCAGCACCCGCGGACCCAGCTCCCACAGGATCGAGCAGCAGGCCGCGACCGCGGCGGAGGTCTGGTCCAGGTCGGTCATCGCCCAGGAGAAGTCGGCCGGGTTCAGCCCCCGGTCGTACAGATGGAGGGCCAGGGCGCGGATCATCGCGCCGGTGCCGCTGGTGGGGTCGTGGAAGGCCTGCCCGGGCGTGATGTCCTTGGCCTGCTCCACCAGGAGGAACCTGCTCATCAGCGCCGCCATGTCGGGCGGCGTCGGGAACTCCGCGAGCGCCTGCCGCTCGCCTCCGGAGCGCATGAGCGTCACCATCCAGCCCAGAACGTCGGTGTCGGTGCGCGCCCAGGCGTCTCCGCTGCTGACGAGCTCCAGCACACCCTCGGTGATCGCCGTGCGTATCACTGCCTTCACCGCCGGCATGGCCGCGGTGCGCACGGCGTCGTCGTTCAGCCAGTTGTGGAGCGGCGCGGCGCGGTGGATGAGGTCGGGACGCTGGATCCACCAGCGGGCCCAGCACTCGCGCAGCGCCGCGGCGAGCTGCTCCTCGTCCAGGGAGAGCCACCAGCTGCCCTGCATCCAGGCGTCGGGTCCCTTGATCGGCCACAGGGCCAGGGCGGCGACGGCGCCGATGGGAATCTGGACGCGCGCGCCTCCGCGTTCGCGGTACCAGGAGTCGGCGCATGCGCTGGCGATGGCGAAGTCGGCTGCGTGCCGCGGGCCCCGCGGGAAGTAGCGGGACGGAGTCGGGGTGGGCGGGGTCATGGAACTCCTCGGCAGGTCGAATGGGGACGGGCCCCAGCGGAAGGGCTGGGGCCCTCGGAAATCAGGCGGCGGGGTTCGGGAGCCGGCAGCAGACCTGCTTGCCCAGGGCGGTCACCTTCACGTCCACCGGCCCGGCGCCCAGCGCCTCCACCAGCGGCAGCCCCCGTCCGGAGACGGCCCAGGGCCCGGGCATCGGCGTTGCGGCGAGAAGCGAGTGGCTGACGTCCGGGTCGTGGACGGCGAGGCTGATGGAGGCCTCGCCCACGCGGACCACGGCAACCACCGGGGCGTGGGGCCCGCACGCCTCCAGCGCATTGGTCAGCAACTCGGTCATCAGCAGCTGGGCGGCGTAGACGGTGTCCGGCTGCGCGTGGCCATGAAGGAGGGCGTGGACCTGGCGGCGGACGTCGCCGAGGACGTCACCGGTCACGCAGAGGTGGAGCCGGAAGCCCCGTGCGAGCGGTACCAGGTACCAGCCGGGGCGGTTGCTGACGGAGTCGGCTGCGGGCATTAAGGGGCCTCCGCTACGTGGGAACCACTGAGGGGGCGCGCTGCGCGCGAAGCCGGCCGGGCTTGCGCCACGACCGAGCCGACAGCCAATCTACATCCATTGAATTTATATTGCAATGCATATGCTGGCTGCAGCCTACCTGCGAGCCGCACGGGGACGGCGCCCCGCCCGGCAGACGCCACACGGCCAAGCGGTCGGGGCGGGGGGACCTCAGCCGCCCCCGCGCCGACCCTCCTGCGCGACCGGCGGCGGCCGAGGTGTGCCCTCCGCCGGGTTGGGGGCCTCAGGCGCCGTGGAGAGCGGCGCGCAGGCGGGCCCCGATCCAGGCCCCGACCTGAGGGGACACGGCGTTGCCGTACCCGTCGACCTGGCTGCGAGCTGCACCCCAGACGATGAACGAACCCTTGTAGCCGGCGAAGTCGACGTCGAAACCGCAGCCCCGTCCGATCTCGTGCGGCTGCATCATGCGGAAGTGGCACTCCTCCAGGCGCAGCTCACTGAGTGCGGCCCGCCACTCGGCCGCGAGGACGCCGGTGGTGTCGTGGGCGGTGAGGGCGCCGAAGGGGTCGGCCAGGAGGTGCGGCGCGGTCTCGTTGCCGGTGGAGCCGTTCTGCTTGTACCAGCCGGCGAACAGCAGACCGGGGATCTGATCGGCGGTGACGGTCGGCATCGCCTCGGCGTGCGTCTGGGGGAGGGTGTTCTTGCGGAACGGCAGCACCCCTGCGGACAGGATCCCCATCGTCTCCGAGCCGCCCTGCGTAGGCAGGGGCTCGTGGACGCCCCGCGGGCCGCCCTGGAAGTTGTCGACGGCGAGCAGGACCGCCTTGTCGTGGGCCGTCTCTGCGGTGTCCAGCGGCAGGGCGAGGCTGCGCCCGGCCCCGGTCAGCCGGTGCGTGGCCGCCACGGTGCCGGCCGACAGGATGGCCGCCTCCTGCTGGCTGGTCTGTGTGGCCAGGGGCTGCCACAAGTGCCGCTCGCTGCCGTGCACCCCCTTGGCCGGCATCAGGACGGCGGGGAACTCGGCGAAGCGCTGCAGGCACCGCTGCGCGCGGGCCATCGTCGACGGGGCGAGGGGCCGGGTGCGGTCGCCGATGCGGGTGCCGAGGTCGCTCAGGTCGAGGGCGGCGAGCGACGGGGCCGCCGGGGGGACGACCGGGCGGTGGCAGCTCGGGCACCGGTACTCGTACTGCTGGCCGTAGCGCACCGTCCCGGTCGGGGTGGGCCCGGTCTTCCAGGACCAAACGGCATCGACGTCCTTGTCGCAGGCGTGGCAGCGCGCCACCGGCCGGAAGTCGAGGTCGGGTTCGGGGATGGACTTGTCCCAGAACACCCAGTAGGCCCGGTCGCGGGACTGCGGGACGCCGAAGTGCATCGAGTTCAGGTACAGGACCTTGTGCCGGTAGCCGAGGTTCTCGAACTGCCGGAGCCACCAGCGGTAGGTGGAGCCGTCCCCGACCTTCGGGCGGCCGGGCAGGGCCGGTCCCCAGGAGGTGAGTTCGGTGGTGCACTCGACGAGGATCATTCGCGGGTGGTGCTGGGCTACGTAGTGCAGGACGCAGTTCGCGGTGGCGCGGTCGCGCTCGGACTTGGTGACCCGTGCCTCGAAGTCCGGGTCGTCGAAGTCGAACAGGGACAGGCCCTGCTCGTACGCCTTCTTCGTGTTGGCCTGCGAGTGGTTGACGCAGGAGACGCCGGCGACCAGGAGGTCGGCGGCGGGCAGGTCTCGGGCGGAGTGGTAGTCGGCCGCGTCGGGGTCGACCAGGTCCGCGATCCAGTGCTCCGCGTGCGGGTGGTTCGCCTCGTGGACCTCGACCTTGTAGCGGTTGTGGTTGGCGGCCATGATCGTGGTGAACCCGGCCATCTCGATGCCACGGGTCAGGCCCCCGAATCCGGAGAACAGGTCGACCGCGACGAGGTCGTCGTGGCGGAAGCGGCGGCGCCTGGTGGCGGGCCTGTGGGTGGCTGTGCGAGTGGCCGTCTTCTTCGGCTTGCCCATGACGCGGAGCCCTCTCTCGGTCGGTTGGAGTGGCGGCGGTGCAGGGGTGCTGGTCCCCGGCGGAAGGCGACCTGAGGTGCCGGCTGGGCCCAGTGCGGCGGAGCCTGCTCTGGGCGTGCGGGGCGTTGCGGGGGAGTCCTGAGGCGCGTGCTGTGCGCGAAGTCGGCTGGCCTCGGGCCACGGCCGACAGGCAGCCAAAGTACATTGTAAATGCTTAAAATGCAATGCACGGGATGAGGGGCTGGCTTGGCTGCGCAGTCCCGAGCGGTGTCCGGCGGGTCGGGGATGCTGCGCGCGCTCCGGGGGCCGCCCCGGCTGCTGGGCTCGGCGACGAGCGCTTCGGAGGGCGGCTCACCTGCGGCGTCTGCGAGATGTGGGGCGGACCGCCGACTGGAAGCGCCGTGCAGCCGGCCGTCGACCTCGCAGGCTTGCCCGAGCCAACCGTCCGTCGGTTGGGCGGGATGCGTCGATCGCGGCGTGCAGTCGATGGGCGGCTGGGCGGTGAATGCGCGGGTGTGGAACGGCCGCCGGCCGGACCCGTGGCGGGTCCGGCCGGCGGTGGGCGGCGGAGAGGGGCTGTGGTGCGGCCGCGGCAGACGCGGTGCCGCAGGGGGTCAGCGCGCGGTGTCCATGGCGCGCCGCTCCTGCTCGGCCTCGGTGACGACCTCGACGCCGACGGCCGGGTGGTCGCTGAGGTCGGCCGGCGCCGCGGCCAGGACGAGGGCGACGGCGATCTGGGCGGCCTCGGCGACGCCGGTGGCGGTGACGCTGAGGATCACGCCGAGGTTGCCGTTGCTGACGGTCGTGGTGTTGACCGCATATTCGGAGAGCGCGCCAAGCACGTGGTCATGGGCCTCGTCGGAGACGTTGGTTGCGTCGATCTCGACCAGGACGCTCCAGGTCTGAGTGGTCATCGGGTTCCTCCTGGTCGGGGCGTGCCGTTTCGTGCAGGGGGTGAAGGCCCGCCGGTGTCCCGGCGGGCCCGTGGTGGTTCAGCGCTTCCAGACGAACCCGGCCTTGCGGAGCACGGCGATGGTGTTCAGCCAGGTGCGGCGGTCGGAGGGCGTGCCCGCCAAGGTGGCGATCCGCTGACCGTTCCGGCGAACGATCTGGTGACCGCTCTTGGAAGGTGTCACCTCGAACCCTTGCGTCTCAAGGGCCTTGGTCAGCTCCCGCAAGTCCTTCTTCACTGGCTACCTCCGCAAGCTCCCCGTGGGCGTCCGCCGCCCTTACGAGAACTACTTTACAGTGAAAAGGTTCATTTTGCAATGCCTATGGGTCCTTCCTGGTCACACGCCCGATGCCGCGTGCGCCCATGCCGGGCTGATCGACGATGTAGTCGTACACCGTCTTGCGGAACCACATCTCCTCGTAGACCTCGGGATCGATCCCGTCGCCTTCACACCGGTCGGCGGCCGGGATCTGGCCGCGGCTCCGATAGGCCTGCATCGTGCCCCGGGCGACCGCTCGGCCACGATTGAAGTTGCCCAGGAGGGTGCGGAAGTCGTCCAAGTCCAGCAGGTCCGTCGGGTTGCCGTCGGGGAGCCTGCTCAGCGCCGCCTGTCGCGCGGCCGCCGGCCCTTCATGGGCGCCGATCCACACTCGCTCCTCGTGCTCACGCACCCAGCCGTCGACCGCTGCCTGGTCGAACCGTTCCACCTCGCGCCCGCGGCCGGCCCCTGCGGCATCCGCCCGCTGTGCAGAGGGGAAGCCCGCCTGGGCAATCCACCCAGCAACGACGTTGGCGCCGACGCCGTACATCGCCCGGATCTCCTGCCGGGACACGAGCCTGCGCTCGGGGCTCATCACGACTCCCCCCGCTCAGCGCCCTCGGAAACCGCGACGCGAGTGGCCGACAACTGTCGGCTGGCGTGGATGTGCGAGCGAACCGTGGACCAGTACCAGCCGACGCTGTCGACAGCCGGCTCGTGCCCGTCGTCCGGCCGTCGGTCCGCTGGCGGCACGAAGCCCCTGGCCTCGTACGAGCGGATGGTGGTCGCCGGCACCGCCCGCTTGTCCTCCGGCAGGTTCGGGCGCAGGTGACTCAGTAGTTCTCCGAACCGGTTGGCGTCCAGCAACTCCCTCTCCGGGAGCTCGGGCAGGTCGAGCGGGTTCCGGATCCCCTTGCGGAGCTGGGCGTAGGCCCAGGCGCCGGGATTGTTGAGCCGCATCCACTTCTCGACCAGGGCGGGATCCCAGCGGCCCTTCTTGACGGGCGGTGGGAACGTCACGTCCTTCGTCCACCGGCGGGCAGCCTGCTCCTCGACGTCGTACCGCGCCGCGATCGCCCGCACCGGCATCGGCAGCGGAGCGTGCTCCTGCTCAGTCATTCGACGTCTCCAGATTCGGCCGGTTGCTGGCCGGTAGGGAAATCCCGCAGGGGCGGGTGCGCCACAAACCTTACAGGCAGAAATGCCTTTCTACAATGCAATGGGGCTTGATGCGACCGGTCTGCGCTACCCTCCGACCGCGTCGCGAAGGACCTCGCGCAGCTGCTCAAGAGTGGTGCGGCAGCTGGCGACGAACGCCAGCCGACTGACCGGGCAGCGTTGTCGCGGCCGAAAGGAATCGGGGTGCGGTCGCGGGGCACCGCGCCGCGACGCTGCCTAGAAAGCGGGCCGTGCGAGCAACTGCGGAGTCAGGCCGCGCAGGCCAGGCGCTGCTCCCAGCGCCGACAGGCGTCCTCGCCGAGATGGCGCCGGACGGCGTCGCCCCGGCTCCAGACGAGCGGGCCGTCCAGCGCGTCGAGCATCCGGGCGGCCGCGACCACCCCGGCGAGGGTCTGGCTGGGTTTGAAGGTGTGGCCGATTCGGCGCTCCAGGTCGACGTACACCCCGGGAATGGGCAGGCCGAGGGCGAAGCAGACCCGGGTGGCGAGCACGAGCGCGGCATCCGGCGCCAAGATGCAGTACGCACACGATAGGCGATCGAGGCCGGTGTCGTAGATCGGGTGGTACTCCAACCCATGCTCGCTGATCTCCGACCATACGTCCGCCGCGGAAAGGTGATGGATGATGTTCCAGGTCAGCACGAGGCGCTTGCCGCTGCTGGCGCGGGAGTCGATGGACAGCGGGGCCTTCTTGGCCCGGGCCGCCGACTCGCCGCCGCGGACGCCATAGACCGAAACGATCAGCGCCTGCTCGTCCAACCCGAGCGCGGCCGTGATCCGCGTGTAGATCGGGGCCAGCTCGTCGCGCTTCAGCGACGACGTACACAGCCGGCGCTTGGCGTCAGGAAACATGCGGCGCTTCTCGACCATCCCGACGAAGCCGCCGTCGGCGGCCACGACCAGGAAGCTCAGGCCGTAGCGTTCGGCCTGCCGCTGCGCCAACTCCCGCACGCCCGGCCACTCGGTGTCGGGCCCGAGGTCGGCGTGGACGACGACCAGCTTGTGCAGGCACCCGGCGCGCTTCGCGGCCTGGACCGCCCGGTGCAGCCCGACCACCGAGTCTTTCCCGGCCGAACTGTGGTAGATCACGGCGTCGGCCCGGCGCACCAACTCCACGGGGTCGGCAGCGAGTTCCGCGAGGACCGCGTCGGCGGCCGACCTGGCGGAACCGCGGAAGGCGGCGCCGCGGCATGTCCGCCACGCCGACCGCCAGGCTGCCTGCTGCGCCCTGGCCCGGTTCCGTGCGGAGCGCAGTCGGGCGTGGCCGGCGCGGAGGTCATGGCCCGCCTCGGGCTTTCGGCGGGTTGCGTTGCGGGCGGTGCGCACGGCGCCGCTGGTCTGGATGCCCAGCCTGAGCTGGTCCAGCAGCGTCTGGACGGGATCGGACACGTGAGTCTCCAGGCGTAACGCTCCGACGGAGCGGGGTGCGGGAGGGATCAGGAGTTAGTCAATCTACATTGCTATTTGTCATCTTGCAATGTTTGGCCTATGCTCATAGTGTCACCATGACGAATTGAATCGACGGGGTCGACGGCCCTCCGCCCGGACACGTCCCCCGCGTCCGTCGGATCTACGAGGAGACCTGATGCCGAACCGCCGCGTCAGCACCCGCCGCCCCGCACCGCGGCGGCCGCTGCTGACCGAGATCCGCACCGACCGCGCCGCCGGCGTCCTTCTCGCCGCTGCAGCTGGTGACGCTCTCGGCGTCCACTACGAGGGCCAGGGCACGATGCACCCCGACCAGCAGCCGAAGATGCTCGGCGGCGGCTACGGCCCGTACCGGCCCGGCGAATACAGCGACGACACGCAGATGCAGTGGTGCATCGCCGACGTCGCCGCCACCGGAGCCGATCTGCGCAGCCCGGCCGCCCTCGACGCCATCGCCGCCAACTTCCTGATCTGGCTTCGCGACGGAGCCACGGACGTCGGCATCCAGACCAGGACCGTCCTCGGCATGACCGAGCGGGCGCACGCCGAATCCGACGAGCCGCTGCACCAGGTGATGACCCGCCAGGCCACCGCCCAGTACAAGCGGACCGGCCTCGGCGCAGGCAACGGAGCCCTCATGAGGACCGGCACCGTCGCCCTCGCCCACCTCGACAACCCGCGCGCCATGGCCGAAGCGGCCCGCGCGGTCAGCGACCTGACCCACGGCGACCAGCTCAGCGCCGAGGCGTGCATCCTGTGGTGCTCCGGCATTCGCACCGCCGTCCTCGACGGCACCTTCGACGGCGTCCGCGCCGGAGTGGCCCTGCTCCCCGAGAACCGCCGCGCCCAGTGGGCCGCCTGGCTCGACGAGGCCGAGAGCCGCCCTCCGCACACCTTCGCCAACAAGAACGGCTTCGTCGTCGTGGCGCTCCAGGCCGCATGGGCCTCCATCACCCAGACCCCCGTACCCGCAGCCGACCCCGCCAACGGCTCCTTCGCCAGCCAGCACCTCCAGCTCGCCCTGGAGAACGCCGTACGCATCGGCCGCGACACCGACACCGTCGCCGCGATCGCCGGAGCGCTCCTCGGCGCGCGCTGGGGCGGATCGGCCGTGCCGCTCCACTGGCAGCGCCTGCTCCACGGCTGGCCCAGCCAGGACGCCTCCGACCTGGTCAGCCTCGCAGTCCTGACGGTGAACCAGGGCGGTGACGACTCCAGCGGCTGGCCCCGGGGTGAGCGGATGCCGCACCCGCAGGTTGGGGGAGGGCCGTTCGCCGTCCTCCACCCGCACGACCCCGGACTGATCATCGGCAACCTCGCCCAGACCGCCGTCGACGGCCCCGCGCCGGTCGACGCCGTCGTCAGCCTCTGCCGGGTCGGCTCTGGCCCGATCCTGACCCAGTCCGGAGTCGAGCACATCCGGGTCTGGCTGGTCGACCGCGCCGGAGCCAACGCGGACACCGCGTTCGTCGTGGACCAGGCCGCACGGATCGTCCGGCAGCTGCGTCAGGAGGGGAAGCGGGTGTACCTCCACTGCGTGGCCGGTCGCAGTCGCACCCCCGCCGTTGCCGCCCGCTACAGCTGCCTGCTCACCGGCAAGAGCCCCGCCGACGCGCTCGCCGACGTGCACACAGCCCTGGGGTGGTGGCGGCTGGACCACAACCGCGACCTGTTCGAAGCGATCTACCGGCTCGCCGGGCACCGTCCCCCGAGCTCGACCCGCGTCGGCCGGCCGCGCCCCGGCCGCTTCGACCCGCACCCGGACCTGGCCTGGTAGCAGACGACACGCAGATGGGCCGCCCCCTCAGCAGCACGAGGGGGCGGCCCATCTGCGTGTGCCGGCCCTGGAGCACAGGCGACGGCCGAAAGGGCCCCGCCCTCAGCCTGCGAGCGAAGGTTCGAGGTGGTCAAGCAGCCACTGGGCGCGATCGAACGCCGCGACCTTGTGCCCGTAGCTCGGCCATTTCAGGTGGGTGACCTCGTGCGCCAGGACTTGGTCGGCCTCGGCGCGGGTCGCGAGGGCGTCCTGCTGCAGGTACAACAACGGAACCGGGAGGCGAGTGCTTTCCGGCCCCCGGTAGGCCCGGCCCACCACCTCGGCGCCGACGCGCTGCCCCGACAACCGCGTGTACTTGGCAGAGTCCAGGACGAGGAGAAACCGCAACCCGGCCGCCCGGGCGAACTGCTGTGCCCGGGCGCGCAGCCACAGCTGGTCGGCCGGCAGAGCCGCCTCGCACGCCGGCAGCGGACTGCGCAGCGCCCGGGTCCGCGCGATCGTGAGGGCGCTTCCGCGTTCGGTGCTCACTCTCATCCCCTCCGCTCTTCGTCCTGGATGGTCTCGATCAGCTCTCGCAGCTCGTCGGGCGTCCGGCCGAGGTGGTTGGCCAGGCGTTGCATTGTTCGATCGGTCAGCCAGAGCGGCGCCGTCGACCGCGCGGTTGCCACGCTGCGCTGGTGCGCCTCGCGGACCTCCTCCTCGCTGGTGCCGTACACCGCGGCCAGGGCCGCAGCGACGCTGTCCTTCAGCTCGGTCGTGCGGCCGGCCTCCAGCATGGCCAGTGACCCGCGGGACATCTGCACCGCCGCGGCCGCGGCGCCGGGCCCCAGGCCGCTGGCCTGCTCGCGCAGAGTCCGCAGGTCCCGCTCCTCGACGGGATTGAGGAGATCCTGCAGCTGGCATCCGACTGCTTCCGCCAGGCCAGCCAGCATCTTGGCGTTCGGCGTGCGTGCGCCGGCTTCGTAGTCGTCGAGGACGGCGGGGCGGATCCCGGCCTTGTGGGCGAGGTCCTGGCGGCTCAGGCCGGCCTTCGTCCTCTCGGCGACCAGGCGGTCCGGCCTGAAGCTGCTGCTGCGGTGCATCGTGGGGCCTTCCTCGCGTCGCTGTGTGCATTATGTCACTGAGACACTATGGACGTCACGCGAAGCGTCCGCTCCAGCTGTCCTCGGCCAGCTCCTCCAACGCCTGCTCCTCCTTCGGGGAGAGCCGGTCGACGAAGGTGTCCCAGCGCCCCAGCTCCTCCAGCTCCGCGCCGCCCGCAGGCTCGATCCGGGCGGTCTGGCCATCACCGCCGTAGGCAGCGACCAGGCGCAGAACGACGGCGCCGCGGCTATCGACTTCAGCGGAGCGCCAGTGCACGGCGCGTCGCCGGGCCACGCTCAGATTGAAGACGTAACCGACACCCGGCTCGGGGGACAGGCCTCCACCCACGACCGGCCGGATCCACAGAAGGCGTGGGTCGTCCTCGTCCTCGCGCCAGTGGCGGGCGAGCGGGGCACGGAAGGCCTCGGTCCCGCCCGATTCGGTGACGACGATCCGGGCGCCGGCGTCGAGCGGATCGCCGGTGCTGGTGTGGGCGCCTTCGAGCAGGTTGGTGAGCTGGTTGGTCCAGGTGTTCATGGCGTTCCTTCCGTGGGTCCGGGTCAGATGCCGACGATGTCGGCGACGGGCTTGCCGGCGAGGTGGGTGATCTTCTTGTCAGCGAAGAACTTCAGCAGCTTGTCGCGGTTGTCCGCGCTGCCGCACAGGACGCGGCTGGGCGCCTCCGCGCCGAACAGGTCGATGCCGTCCCTGAACATCACCTCATTGCCGCCCCCGTCGAACTTCGCGATCTTCATCGGGTCACTGGTCTGCCCGGAGACGCTCTTCCCGCCGGCGGTGTGCAACGCACCGAAGTGGTCACTGTTGTAGGCGTAGTAGTCGCTGCGCTTCATCAGCACGGCCGGGTCGTCCCAGACGATCCGAACGCCGTAACCGCCGTCGCCGTCGACCGGCGTGTCCCTCACGCGCAGGAACACCGAGTTCGCGCCGCCGGAGAACTTGTCCTGGCCCTCGCTCATGCCGAGGCCCTTGCTCGTGCCCATGACCGCACGGCGCTCGGTGGAGGCGAGCACTCCCGTCGCGAACAGGGTGGTGATGTCTCCGCCGCCCATGCCGTGCACGAGGCTGCGCCCCTTCCAGGCGCTCGCGAAGGCCTCGGGGTTGCCGGTGACGTCGAAGCGGGTCCAGGTCAGCCACCCGCCGGACCTGTTCGGCGTCGGCTGGTAGCCGGGACTCGCGCTCAGCGCGGCTCCGTCGGCGAAGCCGGCGGCCTGACCCACAGCGTCGCGTACCACTGCGATGCGCTTGGGCAGGACGTCGTGGGCGGCCTGCAGCTGGAGCTTCTTCGCGAACGCCGACAGGCCTGCCTCGTCCAAGCCGACCGCCTCGTGCGCGTGCGCGTGGAACAGCTCCTGGACCTGGAGCTCCTCCAGCCCCCGCGCGACCTCCATCGCCTCCTTGACCTGGGGGTTCGAAGCCAGGCCCTGCGCCTTGATGTTGTTGGCGAGGTAGGTCCATTCGCCTTCGCTGGCCGTCATCGGCTTGTTCGCGAGGTGGAGCTGCTCGAGCCGGGCGACGAGCTCCGGTCCGTGGCCGGCCCCCGCAGGAGCGTGGACCTCCAGCTGGCCACGGATGCTGAACTCGGCTTTTCCAGGCTCGTTGAGGCTGTAGGGCCGGTACACCGCGCTCCAGCCGTCGCCCATGTCGATGGCGTACTCCTTGCCCGTCGCGTGGGCACGGGACGTTCCGTCCCAGGAAACCTCGCCCGTGACCGGGTCCAGGGAGGCGTCGATCCGGCTGGCGTTGCGAAGCTGCGCCGAGAGTTGCCCGGGATCGGTGTCGTCGACCGGTGCGGGCACCATCTCGGTGACGGTGGCCATGCCGGTGTGCAGGTAGGGGGTCACCATGGGGAGCTTCCCGCCGTCGGCGTAGGTCTGATCACCCAGTCCGATCTTCGCCTTCTCGGCGATCGCCTCCAGGTGTTCCATGTAGTAGCCGGTCATGGCCGCCTCATCGGCGGTGGCACCATGGGCCGCCGTGACGACAGCTTTTACAGCGGCCGTGATCTTGTCGTGAGTGGACTGCGGGACGTCGATGCCGTTCTTCAGTTTGTGGTTCACCGACTTGGCGGCCTGGGCGACGAGCTCGTGCAGGTTGTTCTGCTTGTCGAGCTCGAGTTGGCCGGTGATTTCCTTGGTGACCTCCACCGGAACCAACTTCCCCTCGGACAGCGCGAGCGCGTCCAGGAGCTTCTCCTCGGCCTCCTCGTTCACGTGGGCCAGCAGCACCTCGCGGGGGGTTCCGTCGGCGGAGTCGTAGGAGATCAGCGTGGCCGCCGAGTTGAGGAAGTCGGTGCCGCCAACCAGGACCGGCTCCCCGATGGCCATCCCTGTGGTCGGTGCTTCTGGCACCGGCGTCAGCGGCTGCTCGGCCGAATCCTCCTCCTCTTCCTGCTCTTCGGGCATTTCGGCACCACCGGCGGCCGCTCCCTCGGCCCCATCCAGTCCGTCGAGCACGGCAGCCGAGAGTGGCTCGGGCGGATCCCACGCGTCCTCGCCGGGCGCGGGAGGCTCGTCCGTGATCCGGGCCTTCCCGCCTCCGACTGCCACCGACGGATCGGCGAGCTCAGGGGGCACCTCGAAGCCGGCCATCGGCTGCAGCGTCGGGCCGCCGAACGGCGTGTTGAACAGATCTGCAATCAGCTGGGCGGCCTCGGCCGGGCCGGGTTGCTCCGGCCCCGCCGCGGTTGCAGAAGGCTCCAGGGTCGCCGCGGTGGACGGGGCGACCGTGTACGACTGGTGCGTGGACTTGGAGTTCGTGCCCATCGAGGTCAGCTCCCGTACTTGAGGGCGGCGGCGGAGGACAGCTTCAGCTGCTTGGTGAAGAAGTCGGCGAAGTCGGTCCGCAGTGTCGTCTTTCGCTCGCAGGCGTGGTCCAGGAACGCTTCGGCGATCTGCGTGTGCGTCACCTGGTCTGCAGGAACGCCATGCTGTTTGGCGGCCCGGGTCCTCATCTTCGGAACCCAATGCAGATCGACCTTCGCGCCCTGGTGCGCGGTGTCGTGCAGCACGGCGCGCCACTGGGCGTCCGGGATCGCCTCAAAGGACTTGATGACCGGATGGGCGACGGCAGGATTCACCTTCACCCCCGGACCCAGACCGCCACCCATGAACGCCGAATACAGCTGCTGCTGGACCGGTACGGAGCCGTACCCGCTGTTCGGGGCGTAGCCGAGGTCGAGTTTGTCCCGGCCGAAGAACTTGAAGCTCTGCCCGCGATCGATGTTCACGAGGCCGCCCGAGGGTGTCTCGATCATGTTCTGGGCGTGGCCGTCGTGGTCTCCGACCAGCCAGGCACCGACGTGGTAGCGCACGATCGCGTCTACCTGGCCCTGCGTCCAGGAGGACGGACTCCCGCCGAGCGTCTTCGCGCCCTTGACCATCGGCTGGATGCATCCGGGCTGGCCGCCGATCGTCTTCTGGTAGACCGGCACCGAGGGCACGCCGCCCAGGTCCAGGGCGTGGGAGGCCGCCGCCTCCGCGGCCGCGCGGGCACCGCCGGCCTGCTTGTCCGGCTTGAAGAGCCACATCCCTCCGTCCGGGCCCTGGTGGAGGGTCTTGCTGTGCGCGCCGCCGAGCGCCGCGGCCTGCGCCGGCCCGAACGAGATTGCCGCGACCTGGGAAGCCTCCATGCGCTTGGGCAGGTCGGAGGCAGCGGCAGTGGCCATCTGCAGGGCCGCGACCAGCGCCTTGTTCTTGGCCGCGAACGCCCCTCCGGACGCTGCGGAGGGTCCGAGCTTGGGGGCGACCGGCTTCGACCCGGGAGTGATCGGTGTGACGGGGGTAGGCCCCGCCCCCGCCGTCGACGTTCCGGCGGCGGAAGGGGTGGAAGAAGGACCGGTCGGTGAGGGCGGCGGTGCGGCGGCCTTGGCCGCCTTCTTCGCCGCCGCTTCCTCGGCGAGGAGGTTGATCGCCGGCGGATGCCACAACGGGTTGAAGTGACCTGCGATGAACTTCTGCACGTGCGCCCGCGAGGCCTTGCCTGCCGCGGTCATGCCGAGCTCCTCGGCTACTTCACGCAGGTCAGTGAGCTTCTGCTGCTTCGCCCACGCGCTGAACGCCTCCGTCTCCGCGTACGGGTTGACGAGGTTGTCCTTGTCCAGCCCGGGATGCTGAGCCACCAGTTCCTTCGGAGGCAGCAGCACGTTCGAGGCCCAGGGCGTGACCGCCATCTGGGCTTCGTACAGCTTGCCGGTGCTGACGGCCCACTCGGCGGCGGTCTTGACCGCCTCCCCCTGCTGTTCCCACGCGCCCTTTCCCAGGGGAGCGAGCGTGAGCGCGCCGGCGACGTCCTTGCTGATCAGTAGCAGCGAGTGGTCGCTCATCGCCGAGTCGAGGTCATCGAGCTGGACCTGTCGCTTCGCGATGACTCCCTTGGCCAGGTTGAGCGTGCCGGCGCTGGTGTTCGGACGGATCATCCTGAGCAACTGGCGCGGGCTTAAAAGGTGGACCTCCTGCTCGGTGATCAGTCCAGCGTCGATCGCGTCCTTGGCCGCGAGCTGAGCGTTGCCGGTGTTCACCGAGGCCTGGTCCAGGTAGGCGTCGACGGCTTGGTGGGCCTGGGCCTTCGCCGTCTGCAGCTCGTCGCCCATCTCGGGGCACTCGGCGGCGGCAAGGAGCCGCTCAGCCTTCAGCAGCGTTGCGAGCTGCTCGCCGTTCACATGGACGGCCGGAAGCCCGTCCAGGGATGCGGCGAGTGCGGCTTGGGCCTGCTGGACCTGCTCCGGCGTCGCCTGCCAGCCGCCTCCCGTGTGCGGCATCGGCGTGCCCTCGAGCTGGTGGACGTCTGCCAGCGTCAGCCCGCCGTAGGTATCACCCGCCAGCAGCTGCTGGTAGCGCTTATGGGCGGCGGCCTCGATCGCGGCCTTCGACTTGATGTCCGGGTCGTAGGCCGGGTCCAGCCAGTGCACCAAGGGATGCTGTCCCTTGCCGGACAGGCCGACCAGCACCGGATGCCCGAAGCCCTTCGCCGAAGCGATCTGCTGGAGCTCACCAGCTGGGAGCGCGGTCAGGTACGCCAGGGAGGTCGCCTTGATCTCCTTGAGTTTCTCGGCGATCTCCTCCTCCGAGGCGCCGGCGGCCTTCATGGCCTCCAGGGCAGCCCGGGCGGCCGTGATCTGCTCGGCGAACTGGTCGAACTTCTCGACCGGGTCCTCCGGCACGTCGAGCAGGGGTTGGTTCAGGTCCGCCTCGACGTCGACGCCATCGGCAGCGATGAGCTGAGCGAGAGCCGTCGCCAGGTCGAAGCTCGCGGCAGCCTCCACGTACTCCTGGCTGGTGCCCTCACCGTCACTGTCGGGCTGATCGTCGTCGCCCTCGCCTCCCGCGGGAGCGACGGTGTAGTTCTGGTGGCTGGCCTTGGAGTTGGTGCCCATCAACCTTCCCCTCGGTCGGGAAGGTTCGGTAGCACCTCGGCGAGGAGCAGATCCAGGAGGAGCCCTACGGCGTGAGAGAGGGCGACGGCGCCTTCGGGGACGTCGACGTAATCAACGGCCACCGTGGCGCTACGCTCGGCCCAGTGATCCAGCAGCTCCACGGTGACGCCATCGGCCAGGAGCTCGCGCCACGGGTCCGCGGCCTCGAAGGCCAGCGGCACCCACACCAGATGCACCGCCGGATCGCCGCCGAGATGCGGGCCGAAACCGACGACCGCGACCGGGTCCAAAGGCGCGCCGAGAGCCGGGTGCCAGACCGACAGCACGGCCACGCGCCACAGTTCGGCGGTCTCTCCCGCGGTCGAGACGGTGGCCGGCGGTGCATGGAGGGGATCGGACATCGGAACTCCTTCCTCGTTCGCCCTCCATAGATGGCGGCCGAGGACGCGGTGTGACCGCGGCCAAGAGGATTTCCCGAGGGCACTGCGCAGGGTCAGAAACTCTTACCTCAGGGCCCGCATCAACTGCGCGGCAGGAGCGAGGACATGTAGCGGACGGTGACGGCGAAGGCGTCTCCGGGCCGTGCGTGGATGTCCTCCCGTCCGTTCGCGGTCATCACCGCGCCGTGCAGCGCGTACTGATGGGGGTTCTGGCTGATCAGGGTCAGCCGGTCGCGAAAGAGGGCGACGGCTTGGGCGATCCGGTCCGCCCGGGACAGGCCGGTGAGCAGCACCGGAAGATCCGCAGGGAGGTTCTCCGCCAGCCAGTACAGGCCCGGCAGCGCCCAGGAGTCCCAGTTGTTGTTCTCCCGGACGGTCTGCAGGTTCACGGCGATGCCCGGGGCGGGGACGTCGTCGAACCAGGCGCGGTAGCGCTCCAGGTCCTCCAGCCGGTACCAGTAGACGTTCGGCACCGCCACGGCGCCGGCGTCGTGGAACTCCTGCGCGATCATGAGGCAGCGGCGCATGTTCAGCAGGTGCTCGACTCGGGGCCAGTTGCCGTAGATCGAGTAGTTCGGCGAGAGAATCACGTCCCAGTTCTGTGAGGCGAGCTCTTCGACCAGGCCGCCACGACGGCGGTACGACCAGAACGCTTCCACCAGCGGGTCCTCGCCGTAGCCGACCAGCACCGCCTTCTGCTGCTCGCCGAGCCCGAGGACCTGGTGGGCGTCCTTCCCGGCGAGCCGCGGGTAGATGGTGTGGGTGTCGGGGCTGAACACTCTCCTGAGTCCGACCGCGTAGGCGGGCCAGCGCAGGCTGGCGTCCAGTGCGCCGACGGAGCTGCCGTCGGTCATGGGGATGAAGGAGGGCAACTGCGGGAGTTCGCCCTCCACGACCAGGTCGTCGAAGGCGAGGGTGCCGCCGACGTCGTGCATCCAGGCGGCGATGTCGGTCCGAGAACCGCAGCGGATCGGGCAGCTGGCGCAGGCACCCGCCGGGGAGCCGGCCTCGGCGGCCGCGCAGCCGCAGTAGCTGCAGTCGGCGTTGCTGCCCGAGCACAGCGGCTCGACGGTGGCCGGCCCGCCGCGGCCGTCCGGGCCCATCCAGAACGCGCAGCGGGTGCAGTCGCAGCCGCGGCCGGGAAGGGGCACGCCGACGGCGGGCATGGGCAGGGAGACGTTGGCCATCAGGCTGCTACCTCCTGGGAAGCGGGTGTGGCGGTGTCGGCGGACAGGAACGGCTCGAGTTCGCGCAGCGCCAGGCGCAGAGATCCCCGGTCGTACCGTCCGAGGTCGTGGCCGGTGTGCAGGTCGGCGAGCAGCGCCCGCAGGGAGTCGAGCGTGGTGCGGACGACGGCCTGGTCGACCAGCGGCCGCTGTTCCGTCGGCGTGTCCGGCCGCTGGTCTGCGGACAGTTCGACTTCCGGCCTCTGGATGGCGGGAGGCGTGCCGGCAGCGTGCGACGGGGGCTGCGGGGCCCCGCTGACGACCGAGCCGGGTTCGGGGCTGTCGCCTTGCTGCCCGTTCGCTCCGTCGCCGGCGGGGACGCGGCTGAGCTTCGCCCGCCGGCCGGCGTTGGCGTTGTCGAAGCGTTCGCCGGCGGCGTCGACGATGGCGTCGTTGTCGAGGTCCGGCGCGGCCAGGCCGATGTCGACGGCGCTGGGCAGCAGGTGGAGCCGGCCGGTGTTCTTGAGGGAGGCCCAGATCCCGGCGGCGGCGTCGGCGCGGCCGCGCTGCAGCTGGGCGTAGCGGATTCGCGTATTGAGCCGGATCCCCGATTCGTCCATCTCCTCGCTCAGATCGCGCGGCAACTCGCGGAAGGCCCGCACGAGCTCCATCGCCTTGCGCTCGCTCAGCTGGAGGCCGAGCCGGGTTAGGACCTCGCTCCACGGCGCGGCGCAGCTCCGGTCCCCACCGCGGATCTTCTCCAGGGCCTGGAACCGTTCGACCGCGTCGGTGATCTCGTAGACCTCGCGCGGCACGGGCTTCCCGGCTCGCAGCAACTTGCCGACCAGGACAGCGCAGCGCTGGTACATCAGCGCGACGGCTTGCTCGGCAGGTCGGAGGTCCTCCCGGGCGAAGTTCTCCACGAACCGCCAAGTCGCCCTCTCCTCGTCCGACAGTGGGCCGGGGCACACGATGGCGGGAATCGCCTCGAAATGCGGGTTCTCGCCGAGGTGCAGGGCGCCCCACCGCATCGCGCGCAGCCGGCGCTCTCCGGAGACCAGCCGCATGGCCGGCGCACCGCCGCCCCGGCCCGGCGTCTCCTCGACCAGCACCGGCTCCAGGAGCCCGACTTCGCTGATGGAAGAGATCAAGTCGGCGAGCTCGACCGGGGCGGTCGCGTCGCCTGGCTGTCGGCCCTGAGGCTCGGTGTAAGCGCTGCCCGGCCCGCGCAGCGGCAGCATCACGAACCGCCGCTGCGCCAGGCGGCTGTGGCGCTGGAGGATCTCCGCCAAGTGGATCATGCTGACGCCGGCGGATCCGGGTACGACGTCCGAGTCGGGGTCGCTGGTCGTCACTGTGCTGCCTCCTTGTACGGGTGGTGCTGGTCCTCAGCTCTCGGCCTGCGGCCGAAGGAACATGTCGGTGGGCGCCTGGTTGCGCAGCAGCGGCTTGAAGATCGGCGCGAACGGTCCGTGCTGGCGGAGTTTGGCCAGCGTGGTGACGCCGACGGACAGCTGCCCGGCCAGCGCTGACAGGCCGGGGTTGGCGCCGGTCAGCGCTCCGAGGTCGTTGATGCGGGAGTCAAGGACGCGCGGCGAGGGGTGGTCCAGCACGATCAGCAGCCGCGGGAAGCGGCTGTAGGTGCTCTGCCACGCGGGCCGGCTGCCGGTCGGGCGCCGTGCACGGTCGTGCTCCTGCGGGATGTAGTCGTGGTACCGCCCGTATGCGGCGACCTTGTCCGCGAGCCGGGTGACGGTCATGGTGCAGCGGTCCAACTCGACGAAAGCCCGCAGCATCGTGCGCCGGCCCTCGCCCGTGACGTGCGTGTAGTCCAGGACGGCGTCGGAGATGACGTGGTCGTCCTCGAAACGGCGCTGGCCGTCTCGCATCCGGTGGGCGACCTCCGGCATCCAGTCCAGCGGCCCGCACTCGTGTCCCGCCGCCCGGGCGTGCTCCACCATGGCGATGCCGACCTCGTTCACCGCCAGGGTGTGCGCCTGGCGCGGCCCGGTCGCCGTGGCGGTGGTGGTCCGGTGCTGGCGAGTGATGCTCTCCTGCGATCCGTCCATGTGCAGGTAGCCCTCCTCGCCCAAGAACCACAGCCATTGGGCGTGACGGGGGTTGCGGTGCAGCGCACGCACCCGCTCGACCAGCCCGGCGTCCTCCAGGCTCCTGAGCTGGTCCAGCAGGTAGACGGGCCGCTGCGCCTGAGGCTGGAGGAGGCGGTGAAGCTGCTGGGTGGTCATCAGCCGGTGCTGGTAGAGCACAGTCATGGCCTGCTGGGCCAGCCGCCTCATCATCGCGGGCCGGGCAAGGGTGGCAGCGTTCATCCGAGATCAGTGCTCCATGCCTCGTCGGCGTCGTCGGGTCGGCTGTACTGCGCCTGCTCGGGGTCGACGGCCTCGGTCGGGATCGGGCTGCCGGGCGCGCCCCCGGTTCGGCCGGGCGGTTGCCGGTTCGGCCCGTCCGCCGGCTCGGATTCGATGTCGTCGGCTGCGGCCGTCCGTGCGGAGGCCCTGTCCGGGGTGAGGTACCGGGTGACGCCGTCGAAGATCCGCGCGTCGAGGGTCTCCAACCCGGCGAGGATGTCCCCGACGGGGCGCCGCTTGAGGTTGGTGTTCACGGCCTGCTGCAGACGCTCGGCGCCGTCGGGGTTGTCATAGAGGGCATACGTCTCCTCGACCGAGGCGCCCCGCACCCGGAAGGGGTCGGACATGCCGCTGCCCCGGTTGACGGACATCACGTAGTGGTAGGGCTGCAGCCTGACCACGGTGTGGGGGTCGACCACCCCGCCCCACCGCCTGGTGACGAGCGCGGCCTCCTCGATGTCGGCCGCGGTGGTCGACAGGATCGACAGGTTCTGCAACAGGCCGCTCCTGGTGGTCGGAGTCAGACGCTGCATCATCTGCGTCATGGCCAGCAGCCGGACCTGGTACTTGCGCAGTTGCTCGGTGATCGCGGCTAGGTGGCCCTTGCTGGCTCCGTCCACCGCGGTCAGTTCGTCGATCCAGGTCCAGAACGGCCGGCGCTGCGACGGGTGGATGTTGCGACGAGACAGTCCGGCCCGGAAGAGGTCGTAGATGATCAGGCAGGAGATGATCCGGTCGGTGTCACCGGAGCCCTCGGGGCAGATGAACACGACCTTGCCCTCGTCCATCGCACGCCGGATGTCGTAGGTGCTCTCCGGGTTGCCAAGGAACGCCTTCAGGGCATCCGAGCTGTCCAAGCGCTCCACAATGTTCGTGACGACCGGCGCCGCCTCCGCCGGGTACCGCGGGAAGCTGTTGCGCCAGAAGCTCTGCAAGCGGGGCGGCAGGTAGGAGGTGACGAGCTTGCGCCAGTCCTCGTCCATTAGCAGGGTCCCGAGCTGGAACACGGTCGGCGCGAGCTCCGGGTGTCCGACCTCGGCGAACCGGTACGACAGGTAGGCCAGCGACTGCACCGAGCGGGTCAGGATGGTCTTCGCGCGCCCGCTCGTGTCGCCCCAGCTCAGGGCGGAGGAAAAGGAGTCGACGATCGCGCCGACCACTTTCGGGATGTCCTTCGGCTGCCGGCCCTGCATCGACAGCGGGTTCCAGGAGGCGACCATCGCGTCCGGGTCAGTGATCGACAAGTCGATCTCCCACAGCCGCTCGAACAGCCCTTCGTGGGACAGGTACCGCTTCGCCTTGCCCCAGCCGTCCCCATGCGGGTCGAGGAACATCACCCCGTGGCCGCTGTGCGCGAGGGCGATCGCCTGGATCAAGGACATCTCGGTCTTGCCGTAGCCGGACTTGCCCAGGAACAGGCCGAACAGCACCCACTGCAGCGGCACGCCGACCAGGAACTCCCGGCCGTCGGCGCCGGTGGTGAAGCCCAGCGGCAGCACGTCCCGCTGGCCGGTGTACTCGACCAGGTCCGGCGGCGGCAGCGGGATGCTCGCGTCCGGCAGCTTGGTGTGCGCGTTGTGGACAGTCGGCGGCTTGAGGAGCCCGGCGATCTCCGCGCCGTTGACCCACCGCTGCCGGCCACGAGGGGAGAACTCCCCGGTGGCGAACCGCCGGTCGAACTGGCGCCGGTACAGCACCGACCCTGCCCCGACCCGGCGAACCAGGAGGTTGAGGCCGACCTCCCGCCACTGGTTGTCGCCGCTCCACACCTCAAGGGCGGTCACCATCTCGTCCAGCAGCATCAGCTCCCGGCCCTCGACGCGGGACGAGGCCCGCAGGAGCAGCTGGAAGGCGAAGAACGGCGGTTGCTGGCCGTCCGGGAGGTACTTGCCCAGCACAGCGGTCATGTCCGCGCGCACCGAGAGGCCTTCGTTGTGGACCACCGAGCCGCCGCCGCGAGCGCTGGCGGACGACCCCGACTGCTTCGCCTCCTGGGCCACCTGCGCCATCACACCACCGAGGCTGAACGACCCGCGGCCGCCCTGCGGCATGCCGGGCAGGATCGGTCCCGCGCCGCGGCCGCGGCGCCCGGAACGCAGCAGCTGCCTGCGGCGCCGGTTGAGCTGCGCCGCGGTGACCGGGACCAGGTCGAGGACGACGTCGGCCCGCTCGCCGTCCTCCTGCTTCACCGAGCTCAGCGCCGCGGTGATGGCCTGCAGGGGGTCGGGCCGCAGCGGAACCCGCCGCAGGGCGAGGTGGTCGGCCATGGCCAGGGTGAGCTCGGCGCGGGCGACGAACAGCGGGTGAGCGTCGTCTGCCTCCTGCTCCTGCTCCTGCTCCGGCTCGCCGGCGAGTATCGCGTCGGGCCCGGTGAAGTCCCCGTCCTCGGCGTCGCGGCGCTTGGCCAGGGGGAAGACGTTGGACAGGCTGCTGCTCATCAGGCGGCCACCCTGGTGCTCTCCAGCTCCGCCGGGCCCTCGAAAGTGACGGTGACGCCCGCGGCGGCGGTCAGCTCCTGCCCGGGGTCGCGAAGCTCGCAGCCGACGTAGGCGTGACGGCTGATCAGGGCAAGGGTGCGGCTGCGGGCCTCGACCCGGTAGGAGGGCGGGCCTCCACTCGATGTCAGGCGGATTCGCACCGCGGTGGCCCGACGGGGTGTCAGGTGCCAGCGGGAGGCGCTCGCCTGGGCGCGAGCGAGCTGGTGGACGAAGCGCAGGATGTCCTCCTCCCCGGGGTCGAAGCCGGGACGGGGCAGGAACTCCGCCCCGGCCCGGTCGGCGAGCGCGCGCCGGGCCAGAAGCATCTGCCCGGCGGCGAGCAGGAGCAGCAGCGGCGCGGCGACCAGGATGACCCCAGGGAGATTGGCCGCGACCGCGGCGCCGGCGGACTGTGCGAGCTGGGGGGCATGCGAGGCGGCGCCGAGAACAGAGTCGATCATGCCGATGACGGTCACTGCAGGTTCCCTCTTCGGTAGGCGCCGGCGGGCGGCGGGTGAGGATCTGTCAGACCCCATAGATCGCGGCCGGGCAGCCGGTGTGACCGGGCGAGCGAAATATCTGCGGACGGATCGGCCCGCTGCCGCTACGACGTGGTGACCGGCAGCCAACTGGTGTCGCCCACGGCCTGGATGAGCCCGATGGTGGCGCTCTGCCGCTCCTGCGCCCGGCCGTGCGGGTCGGTGCCGGCGTACACCAAGTGCGCGTCGACCTCGTTGCCGCCGCCGGAGTGGCGGCGGGCGATGCCGGCCTGGATGCGGACGTGGCTCCACGGGGCGGTGGCGGCCTGGCCGCCGAAGTAGGAGGGGAACGCCGCCCGGCCCTGGCCGGTGAGATCGGCGAGGAGGACCTGGTCGGCAAGGGCGACGAACTGCTGCTCCTGCGTCGGGGGAAGGTCTGCCGGCTGGGTCTGGTCGAGGACCAGCTGCAGGTAGCGGTCGGGCACTTCGCCGGCGAGCAGGTCGGCCGGCGCGGTCCGGGTGCCGACCGGTGCCGTGGCAGGCGGGGAGATCGCGGGAGTGGGTGCGGGGGAGGACGTGTCCGAAGTGACCGGTGCCGGGCCAGAGCGAGCCCCGTTGTTGGCATCGGTCACCGGCTGCGTGGGCCATTCCGGTGCTGCGGGTGGGTGCCCGACCTCGGGGCGCCCGTCGGGAATGAGCAGCAGGCTGCCGGCGAGGACGAGCAATGAGGCGGCGGCGATGAGGGGAAGGCGGGCGCTGCGGGGCGCCGTTCGGTTGGGCACGGGACTCTCCTCGGTCGGTGGGAAAGGGGAAGCAGTTGGTGGTTAGTACCGGCCGCCGCCGGTGTAGCTGTTCAGCCATACCGGCTCGGTGCGAACGTTCGTTCCGGTGTGCGCGGCATTGATCATCTGGCCGCCGCCGACGTAAATGCCGACGTGGTAAATGCCCTGGCCGGAGGCGGCCGGGTTGAGGCTGAAGAAGACGAGGTCGCCAACCTGCAGGGCGGCGAGGCCGGCCGACCTCGGGACCTTGGTGGGCGCCCCGTCGTACTGCTCCTGGGCGGTGCGGGCGATGTTGACGCCTGCCTGGCCGTACGCGTACTGCGACAGGCCGGAGCAGTCGAACCCGACGGTGTGCGAGGCGGAGCAGGCGCCGTTGAGGTAGCCGTTGGTTTCGTCGCAGAAGCCCAGGCTCGGTCCCGCGGTTCCACCGCCGCCCCAGGAATAGGGGATGTTCTGCGCCATCTCCCGCTGCGCGGCGGCGACCACGGCCTGTCCGCGAGCACTGCTGGCGGGCACCGGTGCGTTGCCGGCGTTCTGCCCCATCTGGTCGTAGGTCGCCTTCCACCCCAGCACCTGGTCGACGTAGGCCTGGCTGTGGTTGTAGCGCAGGATCGCGCTCCTCAGCTGGTCCCCCTTGCCCAGGTCCGCGCTGCCGGTCCCGCACAGGTACGCCGCGGTGGTCAGCGCGGCGTCGAAGACGTTCTGCGGGTTGCGGGCCCCGTCGCCGTTGCCGTCCTGCCCGTCGCTGATCCACGTGGCGGGCATGAACTGCATCGGACCCACCGCGCGGGCGTAGGCGCTACCACCCGCGAGTTGCTTCTCCGCGTCGGTGGCGTTGTACATCGGCGTGGTGTTCCCGCCGACCCCGGAGCCGTTGAGGGCCGGTCCGTAGATCGGAGGGCTGATGTCCCCGTTCGACGCGATCGAACTGCCCCCGGCCTGGTTGGACTCCACCTCGCCGATCGCAGCGAGCAGGGACCACGTCATCCCGGCGCAGTTCGGCCGCAGCTTCGGCAGGTTGGCGACCGCGCCGTTGTAGGCGCCCAGGAGCACCGGGGGGATCCCGGCCACGCTGGAGACGGTTCCGGGCTGCGCAGCCTGACCGGCGTGCGCGGACATGCTGGCGCCCATGACCGCCGCGACCAGGACCAGCAGCAGGATGAACCCGCTGAAGGGCAGGAGCAGGGCGCCGATGAGCAGCGCCCAATGCTTTCCCGTCATGGCCGGCCCCCGCTCGGCGGCCCGGCCGGGCGGGTGGCCCGGCGCCGCGGCGGTGCCGGCGGCGGGGCCGGCGCCGGTGAAGGGTCCGTGGCGGGAGCCGTCGACGCGCTGCCGTTCGACGGGGCGGCAGCAACATCCCTCGGGCGGGTCGGGCCCGGGTTCGGCCGCCGGGCAGAGGCGGCCGGTGTGTCGAGGCCCGAGGCGCTAGAGGAGGAGTCCCAGACCGAGTTCGCGACGAACCGTGCACCGCGCCGCACGGCGCGCCCGGCAGCCCGGGAGTTGTTCGCGTACTCGGTGCCGAAGGCCTTGGCCTCGCCCCACTTCTTCCTGGCTGCGTTGCCGAGCCGCTCCTCCACCCGGACCATGGCCGCGCTGGTCGTGCGGGTGGCCGTACTCGCGCCGCGCTTGGCTGCGGCCGCCCCGCGGGGGATGCCGACCGGCCAGCCTGCAGGGCTGGCGAGAAAGCCGTATTTGGCGGCGAACTTCGTGGTGCCGACTGCGGCCTTTCCGGCAGCCAGCGTCGCGCGGCCGCCACGGGTGGTGGACATGCGCGTGGCCAAGCGCTTGGCAAGGGCCTGCTTCGCTGCTCGCTGGGCGGCGACCTTCGCCGCGGTGGAGGTGCCTCCGGTGCCGACCGCAGCTGCCACGTTGGCGGCGGCGCGCACCGCCGTGCCCAGCCGGCCGCCCTTGGCCGCGCCTCGGCGGCCTGGCTGCGGACCAACCCACAGGTCCTTGGCGGACCGGCCGGCCTTCGCCAGCGGCTGCGTGACCTTCCGGGCCTCGGAACGTCCCTCGCTCCAGATCTGCTTGAGGGACGGCGCGGTCTCGGCGTACCGGCCGGGGGTGGCGAAGACACTGCGGCCGGAGCCGCCCATCTTCGCGTTGGCGAGTCTGCGGTTGATGTTGACGGCGACCTGCCGCGCGGTTTCCTTGATCTTCTTGTGTCCGGCCAGGCCGGCCACCGCCACGAAGTCGATCGACAGGAACTTGACGGCCAGGACGTTGCCAGTGTCCGCCTTCAGCAGGGCGAGGATCACCAGGATGAAGATCGCCAGGAACAGGACGCTCAGGACCACAGAGAGGACGGCCTTGGTGATGGCGCTCACCCAGCGCCACAGGGCGGCGCGGCCACCGCCGGGCAGGATGCCGGCCGTCAGCGCCCAAGGCGCGCGGATGGCCTCGAATGCCACCCAGCCCTGAGCGACCAGGAAACCACCGGCGACCAGGGTGATCAGGATGACGCAGATGACTGCGGCGACCGCCACGAACAGGGCGCTGAATGCGGTGTCGGCCGAGGCCTTCTGCGCACCGGCCTTCGTCTGACAGGTGTCCTTGAACCTGTTCGCGGCGTCGTTGACCTGGTTCACGTAGCGGGTCTCCAACGCCGCCCCGGTGGGCAGGTGGTCGGTGTTGTACACGACGATGCTGTAGACCGCGTAGGCCTTGGCGCAGTCGCCGGTGAAGATCCGGCCGTAGGTCATCAACTCGGTGGGCGCGACGACGAACGCGTTGATCAGCCCGGTGGTAATCGGCGACGCCACCGAGTCGGGGTTGCTGGACGAGGTGCTCGGGTCGTTGGAGAGGACCAGGTTCGACACCTGCAGCGAGAGGTCCTTGGACTTGCCGACCAGGCCGCCGTTACTGAGCAGCATGTCCGATCCCTGCGCGGCCGGCGCGCCGTCGGTGCCGAGCAGGACCTGGGCGGGGGAGAGCAGCACAGTCGCCGCGACCGCGGCGATGACCAGCGAGATGCCGGCCTCCGCGAAGCCGCGGGCCCGCTGCCGGAACAGGATGTGCCAGCCGCCGTACAGCGCGGCGAGGGTGAGGAAGAAGCCGACGAGCCCGAGGCGGTTGATGACCTGGTCGCGGATCGTGGCGGAGATTTCGGCGACCGGCGTGACCATGATCTTGGCCAGGCCGAAGTTCAGGGCCCAGGTCACCAGCCAGCACACGAACCCGATGAGCCACTTCGCGATGGTGAAGAACAGCGAGGTGAGGAAGCCCCAGATCTTCAGGTCGAAGTCGTCCCAGTCGCCGGTGTCGACGTCGACGTCGTAGACCTGCAGCGGTGCGCCGTACTCGTCGTGGCCGTTGAACGGAGCGAGGATCCCGCTGCCGCTCTCCGGCGGGGCCGCCAGGTTCACTTCGGGCCCCGGGCCGTTGTGGACGCCGGTGGCGCCGGGAGACGGCGTGGGATTGATCGGGGGGACATCGGACGGGCTCGTGGCGGTCGGGACGGGTGTCGGCGTCGGGGTCGCCGTGGCGGTCGGGGTGGAGCCGGGCGCCGAGGGCTTCGGTCCGGGCTGCGGGGACGGCACGGGCGTGTCCGCCCAGGCGATCGTGGTGAACAGCGCGACCAACAGGCCGATCAGCACCGCGGTCACCGCCAGGCGCCGCCCGCGGCCGCCACGGCGGGCGGCACGTGGCGCTATGGTCCGGGCGGGCGTGCGGCTCATGAACGGCCCTTGGCGAGGGTGAGTTCGCCCGGGGTGGTGTGGATCGCGTCGGCGGCCTGCTCGTCCGCGGGGATCAAGACCTTCATGCCGCCGATGCGGCGCTTGAGGTCGCGGTAGAGGCACTCGCCAGCGCGGATCGCCCGCTCATGGTCCGAGACGTTCACCGGAGAGAGGCCCTCCGTGATGGTCTTCAGCATGGTCGGGTCGGTCCCGTCGAGGCCGAGGAACTCCAGCGCCCGCGCGGCGAGCTGACGCGAGCGCTGGCGGAATACCAGGACATGGGTGATCAGACCGCGGATCTTCTCGCCCTGCTCGTTGTCCGGACCGATGTCGTCGGGGTCGTGCGAGGCCGCGAACAGGCCGGCGTTGTGCTTGCGGCCGTCGCGGACGATCTCGAGCATCAGGTCCAGGCCCTCGGGCGAGCTGGAGAGCCACCAGCACTCGTCGAAGAAGACGCCGGTGAACTCGTCCTCGGACAGGAACGCGATCTCCCTGCACAGCGCTGCGACCAGGTACATCAGCCGCCAGCCGAACTTCTTCTCCACCTCCAGGCGAGAGAGGCGGTGCTCGTCGAGCTCCTCCTTGGTGGGCAGCTTGAGGCTGGAGACGGCGAAGACGATCGAGTCGGCGTCGGAAACCCGCACCACCGGCAGGGTGGGGTCGAAGACGACCTTCCCTAGGTCCTTCTTGGCCAGGGAGCGCAGTTTGCGGACCAGTTCGCTGGCGGCGGCGCGCACCGCGCTGTCGTTGGGCTCATCGGGGTCGGCGGTGCGGGCGCGCTCGACGAGGGTGTCGATCAGGCCGGACATGCTGCGGTTGGCGCTGGTGTTGGTCGCCTCGATGGCCTCGGCGAGGGTGACGCCCTCGATCGACATGGAGGCGATGTCCAGCAGCGGGGTCAGGAAGCTCTCCGCGTACCGGGCGGCGCGCGGGCCGGTGAACACGCGCAGGGGATCCAGGGACAGGCCGGCGTTCTCGTCGACGTCGATGACCTGGGTGGTGCCGGGGCAAGCCTCGACGAACCGGACCCACTCGCGCAGCGGGGTGCGGTCGATGACCAGGCCGCGGCCGCGGCTGGCGGCCCGGGCCAGGCGGTGACCCGTCGACAGGATCGAGTACAGCGCCGACTTCAGAGCGACGGACTTGCCTGAGCCGAGCTCGCCGATGAACGCGGCGTTCGCCGCGACGTTGACCCGCGGACCGTGCGAGAAATCAATCAGGACGGGCCGCACGCCGCCGCCGGACAGCTGCAGACCGAACAGGCTGCCCGCGTCGTCGCCCAGGCCCTGGCCCGAGAACGGCATGCCCATCGCGAAGTCCCTGGCCAACAGGATCTGCGCGTAGTCGTTCATCACCCGGGGACTGCGGGCGCCAGGCAGCATTGCGTGGAACAGGTTGACCTGGTCGCCGGCCGGGCGCTCCAGGGTGTAGTCGGAGCCGCCGAAGTGGTTGCGCAGCGCGGACATCTGCTCGTTCAGGTCCGCGGGGGAGTCGCCCCACACGCACATGGCCACGCTCGCCCGGATCTCGACCTCGGTGGAGGACGAGGTGAGGCGGGAGCGGTACTCGTCCAGCGACGCGGCGTCCTTGTCCAGGTGCGCGGGCACGCCGGCGACGTCGCCGTCGTACTCGGTGTACTGGTGGGCCAGCTCGTTGGCGCGGCGCCGGGAACGCGGTTCCGCCTTGGCACCAGACTCGATGTTCAACCTCACGACCCAGTCGATGGGGAAGGAGAACTCATCCAGCGCGCTCAGGTACTCGCTGCCAGGAAAGACGAAGGAGTCGGGCATCTCCGACATCACGCAGAACGCCTGGTAGCTGCTGCCGTACTCGGTCTCGGCCCGCACGTACCGGTGCCGGAGCGGGTTCGTGGGCGCCTTCGAGGGCAACTGCCCGCGGCCGCCCTCGTCCAGGAGGACCTGCGTGTGCGCGGCCACCGTGCGGCCGCGGCCGCGGATGCCTCGCGGCGCGCCGTCCTCCGGCAGCAGCGGCTCTTCCAGCCCGCGCCGCGCACTGTGGGCGTAGATCCACAGGATCTCCGCCTCGCTGGCCGGACGCAGCCGCACGCCGGAGGGCCAGGTCGCCGCCAGCCGCCGGGCCTGGTTCAGCCGCCGTGCGACCTCGTCCGCAGGGACCGCCGGCGGAAGGAGCCCGAGCGAGCCCATCACCTCCGAGGCCGCCGAGGCGGTGACCGCACGCAGGCTCTCCCTGAAGTCCGCGTGCGACAGCGGCAGGGCGAGGAAGTCGACGCGGCTGGTCAGCTTGAGCTCCTCCAGCTGGTGGAGCACCTTCCAGGACAGATCGACCAGCTCCGGGGACCGGTCCAAGTCCACGCCGGACGTCATCCGGTCCACCACGGACGCGGCGTCGACCTGCGGGCACAGACTGAGCAGCATCACTTCGCCGCGCAGCGCCTTGAACAGCGACTCGAGCTGGTCGAGGCGTTCGCGCTTGGTCTGCCGGCTGGCGTGGGCATAGTTGTCGGACTCGACGCGCCACACGCCCCATACCGACGCACTCGTGGTCCAGATGAGGTTACCGCTGATGTGGCGAACGGGCAGACGCATGTCGTCCTCCGAAGAGCTGGTGGAAGGTCAGGAAGAAGGCGCTCAGTCCTCGCCGAGCTGGGCGAGGAGGTCCTGCAGGGCGGTGCGTGCGGCCGGGGTCCGGGCGCTCGACCCGGCGATCTGGGCCCGCGGCCGGGCTTCCGTAGCGCGAGGCCGGGAGACAGCGGCCGCGCTGGTCGCCGCTGGGCGGCCGGAAGGCTCGGGCGGTGCGGTGTGCCTCGGACGGGAGGCCTGAGAGAGAGCGGCGACGGACGGCGCAGACGGTTGGGCCGGCCGCCGGGCCGGCAGCGGCTCGGGAGCCGCCGCCGGAGCCGGCGCGACCGCAGCGACCGTGATCCGGGTGTCGACCAGAGCCGGGCGGCGTGGCCGAACGGGCCGACCGGCCAGGCGGCCGACCCTCGGGGTCGAGGCGTAGGTAAAGACCCCGAGCAGGGCCCGGGCCGGGTCCCGACCGTCCATGCGCGCGTACCGCAGGGCAAATGCCAGGCCCCAGGGCACCACGATCAGGAACAGCACGTTGCCGGGCCCGAAGTACGCCCAGAGCGCCTTGGTGGCGATCAGCGCCACGAAGGTCAGGACCATCGTGACGATCTGGGTGATCGTGTACGGGCCGCCCGGCAGCCTGCCGGCCCCGGGCAGCTTTCCGATCACCAGCGGGCTGCGCCGCGCCCGGGTGTAGGAGCGGCCGATCAGGGCCTCGTCGCCGGCGGTGCTCACGCCGTCGCCAGGCCGTCACGGTCCGAGCCGGGGACAGCCGGTACGGCGGCGGGGGCGTGGACGGCGACCTCGGTGCCGACCTTGGTCTGGATGGTGGTCATGTTGTTGACCGCCCAGACGACCAGGCCGGCGAGGACGAGGGCCACCAGGGTGGCGACGAAGCTACGCGTCCTCCACCAGGACATCAGCACGGCGATGATCGCCATCAGGACGGCGGCGGCCAGCGCGAGCGTGTTCAGTTGGGTGATCTTGGTGTTGGCCCAGGTGATGATGTCGCCGGCCAGCTGGACGCGGTCGGCGGGAGGCACGGATGCAGGCATGGTGCGGAGCTCCTCATTAAGGGGTTGCCGGGGAGGCCGTCGCCGCGGGCGCGGCGGCGGGAGTCTGGGTGATGTCGGCGGCCGGGCTGGGCGCCGTGGCAGCGCCGCCGACGGCCAGGTGCGGCGCGGGGTCGACGGCGTAGACCTCCCAGCGGCCGGCTCGGGCCCGCAGGGTGAGCGCGTAGGTGAGAGGGAAAGTCCCTGCACCGGAGGTGGCGTTGACCTGGGTCAGGACACGGCGCAGCGTGTCGTCGGCGGGCACAGCGGTGCTGCCGCTGGACCCGCGGGGATCGTCGTCGCTGATCCCGGCGACGGTGATGGACGAGTAGGGCACCGGGCTGACCGGGCTCATGGCCACGCCGGGAGTGGTGTACGGGCCGAGCTGACCGGTGCCGGTCAGGTACGCCGCGAGGAAGCCGCTGACGGTGGACTGCGCGGGGTCCGAGCTGTTGAGGGTGAAGGCGCCGTACGCCAGGGATCCCGGCCGTAGCGTGCTGGGGGCGGCTACCTCAGCCGGCAGCGCGGTGGCGGTGTAGCCGACGGCCCCGGTGGCCTGCTGGGGCCCGCCGGCGCTCGTCGGGCCCGTTGCCTGGATGCCGACCTGGAAGTAGTGCAGTCCGGTGTCGGTGGCCGGTCCGCCCTTGGGACGGGCGACGACGTCCGCCGCAACTGTGACCGACCAGTAGCCGGGCGAGACCTGGGTGCTCGCCATGACCACCGTGGTGCTGGCACTGCGGGATCCGGGCGGGTTGGTCAGCGCGAGGGCGCCGGAGTAGTAGGGAGCCAGGCTGTTCTCGGTGCCGGTGCCGGCAGCCAGGTACGCCTGGACGTACAGCTGCGCGAAGCCGGCCGGGCCGATGCCCGACGCCGCGGTGACCGAAGCGGCTGGTGTGGGCCGTGCGGGGCTGGCGCCGCTCGAGCCGCCGAGCAGCGCAGCCGTGCCGAGCAGAGGACCGGCCAGCAGCGCCGCCCACACGCCGATCCTGGCCAGCCGCGCAGCCCCGGCCATCGTGGCGGTGCTGGTCTTCCACCCGGCGGCCCCGTCCTCTTCCGGGTCCTCGACCTGGTCCGTGAGCTCGGCCGCCCGCAGGTCGGCATCACGCCGGCGCTCCGCGCGGCTCCGGCGGCCGTGTCCGCGCTTCACTTCCGGCCCCTGGCCGCGGCACCGACGACGGCGGTGCGCGCCCTCGCGGTGAGCTCCTCGTCGGAGAGCGTGTTGAGACGCCGCCAAGCGGCGCGCGCCTCGGCGGCGCCGTTGGCGAGGAACGTCTGGAGCTCGACGTGGGCGGCCTCGTCAAAGGGCGCGGTGACCAGTGCGGTGGCAAGGCGACGGACCAGGCGCCGGGCCTCGACGACGGTGCGGGCATCGGCGTCGACGGCCGCGGCCTGCGCCTGTTCGGTCTGATGGGGGATCACGTGGTGCCTCTCAGGGGACGGGTACGCGGAGCGCTGGGCAGACGAAGCACGGCAGGCCTGACGGGGCGTCATGCGACCAGCCAGTAGGCGTCGTGGTCCGCAGCGCGCAGCCGGCTCACGGCCCGGGAGCGGGCCTTACGGACGCGGTCACCGCCGGAGCCGATGGACCGTGGGGTCCGGCCGTCGCGGTGATCGGAGTCGACGTAGTAGCCGGCCAGCAGCTGCGCCTCGTGGGGCTGCAGGACGCCGGTGCGGACGGCCCAGACGACCAGGTGCAGCAGTTCGGCCCGCGCGGTGCCGCTGTGGATGTGCTCGTGGTCGTCCTTGCCGAGCAGCTGCAGCTCGGTGGCGTCCATCAGCAGGCTGAGGCGCTCGAAGCGCTCCTCGGGTCCCAGCTCGTGGCCGACCGGTCGGCGGTCGACGATCTCGGCGACCTCGTCGGGGGGAAGGGGCGCATCGTTGAGGAGGTGCCCGAGGGTCTGGCGGGCCAGAGTGAGGGTGCGCAGGACGAGGCCGGCGTAGATGCTCCGCGGGCACCGCTCCAGCGGGTAGGTACGCACGACCTCGAAGAGGGCACCGACAACGACCGAGAACGCCTCCTCGAAGTCGATGCTCGGCCGCATCTGGCTGCGGGCCATCCGCGCCGCCTTCGGCAACAGAGCACGGACAGTCACGAGCCAGGCGACCTCGCCGTCGTAGCCGCCGCGGGGCACGCGCTCGAGCAGCGCGGCGAGAAGCGCGTCGTGGCCCGTCCAGTTGCCGGCCCGGTAGAGCGCGTTCAGCAGCTCCAGGACGTCGCCGGTGCCGGTGCAGTCGGAGAAGAGCTCGCTCTCGGCGGCCCAGCTGCCGACGACCACCTCGGCCCGGGGGTCCTCGCACATCTGCCGCCAAGCGCGGTGCATCCGCATGTCCGTGGAGTCGTGGGGGCCGGACTCGGTGCCGGCGGAGGTCGGGTGCATGTCCGGGGCCGTCCCTTCGCGTCGATCGGGGTGATGACGCCAAGGTGTCGAGGTCCCCCTTGCCAGCCGTCTGGACAGCCGCGCGGGCGGTGCGATGTCCAGGGGATCCGCGAGGGGGATCCACTCGCTCGGTCGCGGCCGCGCGGCGCTCGGCGGCGCTACGTGTCCATCGCCACGTGTCTGGCGCGGCGATGGACAAGGACGGCCGCGGCTATCTGGGGCGGAGGGAACGGGCTGCGGGATGGGAGTGCCTCACGGATCCCGGGGCTTCTTCAGGCTGCGAGGCTTGCATGTACCGGGTTGGCCGCTCGGCCGGTCCCGACGGTGCACCGGCGGGTAGCGTCCGGGGCGGTGCCACGGCTGGTGCCGTGTCCGCGTTCGAAGAATCGCTCTCCGACCGTCAGCGCGGCTTAGGTCCCGAGCACGACGGCACCCTCACCTGGTACTACCTCGACCACTGGCTGGGGGAGGCGGGAGAGGCCGCCCCTGACGAGTGATCACAGGCACCAAGCGCGCGACGGTGGTTGCGACGGCCAGAGGACGGTGCGGCCGCAGAAGTTGTCCATCGGCAACGGCAAAGTGCTTTCCCCTGGACAAACGCGAATGTCCAGAGGAAACGCGGTCCGATGACCCTCGCCTTCCCCGTCGCAGACGCCGTGCTGAGGCTCAGCGGGCGATGGCGGCAATGCGTGCGGCCCATGCCACGTGCGGCGAGCCTTCCGGTTCCTCCGTGCGTGGCGCGTCCTGGCCAGCGAGACCTGGAATGCCGCAGCCAGAGGCCCACTCTTCGGCCGCATTCTGCGCGGCCAAGCGAGCGGCGAGCTCCTGCAGCAGAGGGTCGGCGCCCGAGCGCTCAGCCTCGGCGGCCGCCGTCCGTGCAGCATCCAGGACGGCTCGGCGGGCCACCGCGCCGACACCAGGCCGGTGGCCATGGACGGCATCGGCTGCCTCGGCCGCCAGATCGCCCGCCCGCTCTAGCACCTGGCGGTGCTCGCACCTGCCGCACTGTCCGCTGGCGTCGAACTCCTGCTCCAGACGTCCGCAGACCGGGCAGATCCGCGCCACCCTTTCCGGGGCGGACGCCGCATATACGCACTGGTCGCACACGGCGCCGCGCGCCGACGGGCGCCCGGCGGTCCGGCGGATCCCACAGCGGCCACACAGCGTGACCGACGGAAGTTGCGAGAGCAGCCAGGCGAGAGGGCTGCGAATGACTCCCCGGTCGTCCAACGGCCCACTCGTGCTCATCGGGCGGACCCGCCCCGCGAGCTGCGCCGCGAGGGAGTCAGGCGCAACGGTACACAGCACGGCCTCGGCAGCCCGCACGGCGACCGCGCGCTGGCCCGGCGTCATCGCGTCCAGTACGAACGCCACTGGGGCCAGCGCGGCGCGCACGCGGCTCCGTGCGGACTCCTCCCACCAGGTACCCGGTCGCGCGCCGCCCGAGCGCTGCTCCTCCTCAGCGCAGGGCGAGCTGGAAGTGGTTTGTCCCTCCGCGCGCAGCGCGCCTGCCTCGGCCGCCCTCCGAGGGGGCAGAGACGCGACTTCGGAGCCCGTCATCGCGCGCTCGCGCGCACCACCGGCAACGGTGGCCGACCCCGACGCGGCTTCGCCGGAGACCACACCCCAACCTTCACCCTCTACTCCTGCAGTAACCACCGGGGCGTGAGAGGTGTGCAGGTCTGCCGTAACGTCCGGCTCTCCCGCTTCAAGGACACGCCCTGGCGGGACCGCCGTGACCTGGGACTCCTTCACGCCGGCGGGAGCCTGGACCCTGACTGCCGCAACTGCGGGGTCTGAAATCGCGGGCCAGCGAACTCCCGTGCTGATCGTCGCGCGGTGCGCCGCAGCCACCGCCGGAATCCGGATCTCCCCGCGCGCGGCCAGCCCGGACGCGGTCGGCTTGCGGACCAGCTCCAGCGCCCCCGCACTCTGGAGGCGCGCCAAGACGCGGGCACCCGCGTGGACACCTCCGCCGACCAGGCGCGCGACCGTTGCCGCAGGACGGCCGACGCGCGTGTTCACCGCTCCGCCGCAGAGCCGGACCCGACCGTCCGCACGCGCTTCCAGCACCAGCAGAACAAGCGCGAGCCGGTCGGTTGCAGCACCGCGGCCGAGCCGTAGGGCGAGCAGCCCCGGCGCGGTACGCGTACCGTCCTGGTGCTCCCAGCCCGGACCGAACAGCCTCTCCACCAGGCGTAGCAGCGTAGCCAACTCCGCCCGGGTCAGGGCCAAAGGGTCCGCACCTGGGGCAGCGGCCGCGCGCAGACCCGGCACCGTGCAGTCCAGCCCGC